>NZ_JAKKRK010000015.1:0-88034 GCF_025654545.1 Shewanella sp. SM20
TTAATGTTTTACCTGGCACAGGGCGACCCTCTTTTTTGGCTTTATCTCGCCAATGATACAGGGTTTGGTAGGAGATCCCCTCACTGCGAGCCACTTCCGTGACCGTCATATTGTGGGGAGGTAATAATTTCTTTAAGACAGCGTCTTTACGTTCAGGTGAATATCGTTCCATTGAGCTCTCATTGACCGCCCCCTTTATTTAATTATTGGATGATTTTAAGGGGTGACAACAATCCTGACACAGGGGGTACTTAGCCTCAGCATGTTTATACTCAATTAAAAACTCTTGCCTCAATCTTTCTAGAATAGACTCTAGCGAATGAACAATCTTAGTTAAGGTATTTGTTGGCATAGTATTAATTGAAGGTTGACAAGATACATCTAAAATCACATCACGAAATGAAAGCATCAACCAAATATCATCAACCTCAGCTATCACTGCATGATGAGGACAACTAAAACATTCTAGAAATTTGTGACAAGCAACTGTGTTTTTTTGTTTAGCTAGACCAGCTTTTACTAATGAACTTTTAAGCTGTTTAGCTTTATCACCAAACGAGTCTTTACAACGAAGTCCATTTGATACAATACTTGGCACAGCGATTAGATTTTGTTTATAAAAATGTACTCGTACAGGATCTGAAAAATGATAAGAACTCTCGGTTATAGCTTTGCTTAATGACTCTCCTTTAAGTGTACGCTGCCTAACATCAAGGGCACCAGCAAGCGAAAACTCCATCGTTTCAGGTACACCATCAGCGTAATGCTTAGACACAGTTTCAACGCCATTGTTTAACCCTTCTGCTACTGCAAATATGCTCTCTGTAGCTCTCATGATCAAAAGAGCTTTAGTTTTTCTAAATCTTTGTGTGCTTAACAATGGAAGTCCAAGCAATTTAAAAGTGTTATTCAGTGTTCCTGCCATTCCTGATGGTACTGACTTAGCAATCTTGTTTTTAACAATTCTAGGAAAAATGAACTCAACCTCTCCTTTTAAAATTACTTTTCTAAGTATTAGCCAAGTTTCGAAAAATTCTTTCGCTCTTTTACTAAAACCTATCTCAATAAATTGCTTTTTTCCACCTTGTCTTGCTTTTCTTACTTTCAAAATATAACTACCACTAGAAATTTTATTAAAAGTTTGCAGTGAAATATCTGATGCTTTCAAATTCAATAATGCTGTTTCATTTGCACCAGTGTAAAAGCTGGTCAAAAAGAAAGCAACTTTAATTAGCTCATTACGCCATGTATCATTACTATTTTTTGAATATAGCTTTTTCTTCCACGAACTTTCAGTGTACTTATTAAAGTTATTATTTTGGTCTAAAGTACCTTCCTTATATAGAGGATGCACTTGTGGGACCGTGCCTAACAGTACACATTTATTATATGCATTGAAAATTTTATATAAACTTAAAACTATGGCTTTTAATTCATCATCAGAATAAGGGCAACTAGGTGAAGTATCATCTGGAATAGCTAAAAAATCAGCTTTTAATTCATCAAGTAATGATGGGCTGACCTCAAAAAGAATCACTTTAATTGAACTCTGAATCTGCATAAGAGTTTTACCCTTCACTCCTAGCAAGTATCTATCCTTTAACTTTGATATGTAACTACGGATTGCAGATTTAGAATAAAAGTCTTTTATATCATGTTCATCACAATGTTGAATAAGTGACACCATGGCATTAAAAATATTAATCTTAGTTCTTGGACGCCTCTCAAGCTTAACCATTATAAAATACAGTTCTTTAACCACTACCCACCGATTCATATCCTGTAAAGGTTGATCACCCTCTAAATTGAACTGTTTTCCTTTAGATCTGATTTTAACTTTAGGGCAGCCTTTAAATCCTAATCTTTTAAAATGAGCTGTATGGCTATCATCTTTTAACATCATCAGTTCTAAAGGAACTTCAAGTACATCAAGCTCTGTATTTTTTTGAAGGTTAATAGATTTACGTTTTTGATTTCCGATAAAGGCCAAAGTCTATTCCTCTTCTTTTAAAACAAAATCTAAAGTTTTCTCATAAAGCTCATTTGCCCCAACTTCTTGGTGGCAGAACTTTAAATAATGCAAAAGCGTACTTCTCGATTTATGCCCCATAACAGACTGAATGTAATCAAGCGCATTCCCTTCCTTAATCCCCTTATTTAAGAGTTCCCTTAATCGACTTACAGCATAAGTTGAGCGTAGATTATGAAATTTATGATTAAACATGGGATGTTTAATCCTTACTGAATTTCTGACTTCTCCCCATCTGGCGTTAAATGTTCTAGATGCATAATGATGACCGTTCTGCGAAATAAGTAAGGGGGGATTATCTGATTCTGTAGGATTATTGATCTCAAATAGCTTTCTGCGTTTAATATATCGACTAGAGTTTATGTACTGATGTAGTAACAGCATCAATTCTGAAGGTATCTCAATAGTTCGGCTACCAGAGCCTTTAGTCTCGAAACCCTGTTGGGGAGAGATATGTATGCCATCAGTATGAACTAGGTATGTTCTTTTGAGCTGCTCAGTTGTCGGTTTATATATTACTTTAGACCTAAAAGTAGTGAGCTCTTCTCTTCTTACTCCAGTATATCTAGCTAATGCAACAGCAAGCTTAAATTCTAGAGATATGCTAACAGTTACAAAACCATTAGCTGTATTGGACTGAGCTTTTCCCTCAATACGGCATATATCATCCACTAAGCCCCATTCAAAATCACTCAAAGGAACCAACTCTCTTGATATACCACTATGACTTGCGTCTTTAGGTAAATTTAGTCTGATATCTGTGGTATTTGCAAAAATATACTTATCACGCATATATTCATGCCCACCATCCACTTTTACTTTAATCGTTTCATAATTAAATGGCTTATTCTTGAAATCGTATCCTTTCATTAAGTAATACTTATATAAATTCACTACTGAACCTAAGTAGTTATTCGCAGTAGTTCTAGCTAGTGAGCCATCTCGAACAGCCTCTCTTAGGTATTTGCTGAATTGATACGTGGGTTTATTTCTTGGGGTTATTGGCATTTCATTCCACTCGAGCCCAGTTGCATCAAGGAAAATAAAATAGTGCAATAATGCCTGTGCTTGAGTATGCACTTGTTTCCGATAGCGAGAGGATTTTAAGAAAATAAGCCAATTGTTTACGACAACAACTGGAGTTCCATTGTCTTGATATAACAGAGGGGTGCTTAGTACTTCATTGCCAGAACCTTCAAAATTAAAGCTGATTTCACCAGTACTTGAATCAACAACTTTAGATAAGCTCTGGTCAACTTTTAAGCTTGGCACCGTCCATATAATATAATTCATAGCCTATCCATAATTCATACTTTTACGGTAATTTAGTGTAACAATGATTCTTCACTTAAAAATCGTAACAGTACGCGGTCGGGATCGCCCGCATTAACCAAGGTGTTGGCTTGTTTGACTAATCGTTTAAGCACTGTAAGTTGGCTGCGGGTTGCGGCCTTAGGTTTTAGTTGCCACTTGTCTGGCACTATTGGCAAATGCTCGAATTTCCAAGACTTAAATTCGGGATTATAGGCATCAGGTTCTGCTTGCTCGAGCAAGTGACCAACGCACCAAGACACACAATCGCCATTGGCGGCTTCGATAAATCCATCGCCTTTTTTATGGGGTTTAGGCAATACATCGGCAATGGCCCGCCCTAGGCTAGGTTTTTCTGCGATATAGAGAATCATACAAACACCAAGCACTGGATATAATTACAGTATAATTTAGCCCAAACGCCAGTTGAGTGCAAATTTCTGTAGTAAACCGAGCTTAAATGTAAAATCTTAAGTGTAAATTCAATTGCGAATGATTCTCAACAATGCATAAGATACACTAAATAACTAAGGGGTGACTATGAGACAGTTTGCAATAAATGCGCGACAGGCTATGACAATAACTCCAGCATTAATATTAAGATTCAATCAGTTATTGATATTCCATAGCTTAATGTTACTCGCAATAAGCATGCTCACCAGTACCTGGCTGGGACAAATGAAAATCATCGATATGCCGTTAGCATGGGGATTCATTCTCGTCATTCCTATTGCTGTGAGTTTATCTCTATTACTCAGCCACCAAATCACGCGCCATAGCTTAAGCAGCTTATTCGGCGTATGGATGCTACTTTGGGTAATGGGATAACTGACATTCATAATAAATCACTACCGTATTTCGAGTTAACTCGCCCCTCTGCTCTATTTATCCATGCTAAAACTCAATTTCAAAACACATTGGTTTCAAATATTTAACACTTTAACTATGAAGCTCCCTAAAAAATAGTTATGTTGAGTATCTTGGATATTTACAAAAAATGTCTTAATCAAAAGTGAATGTCCTAACTCAACATCTGTTGAATAACCGTAAACCTAAAAACTCTGCTAAAACAACACAATAAAGGAATCGGAGTCTATGAATGAGATTGTCAACGCGATCAATAGTGTAATTTGGAGCCCTGCACTTATTTTTCTTTGCCTAGGTGTCGGGCTCTATTTCTCCCTTCGCACTCGATTTTTACAGCTGCGCCATCTGCCAGAAATGATCCGCCTGATGTTTGATGGTAAGAGTACTGATGCGGGAGTGTCGTCTTTTCAAGCACTCGCGATGACATTAGCGGGCCGAGTCGGTACAGGTAACATTGCAGGGGTTGCCACAGCAATCACCTTTGGTGGTCCTGGCGCTTTATTTTGGATGTGGATGGTTGCCTTTCTCGGTGCCAGCTCCGCCTTCGTTGAATCTACCTTAGGTCAAGTCTATAAAGAAAAAATCAATGGCGAGTATCGTGGTGGGCCTGCTTTTTATATTGAAAAAGGCTTAGGCATGAAATGGTATGCATGGGTATTTGCAATTGCGACCATATTTGCTTGCGGGATCCTGCTGCCAGGCGTACAAGCTAACTCGATAGGTTCAAGTTTAAAAACCGCTTTCAACATAGATCCTAATGTGACGGCAGCCATACTGGCCATGCTTCTTGGTTTTATCATTTTTGGCGGTGTAAAACGTATCGCTCACTTTGCCAGTGCCGTCGTCCCCTTTATGGCACTGGGTTACATCATAGTGGCTTGTGTCATCATAGCGCTAAATATTGGCCAGCTACCGGGTATTTTATGGTTAATTATCAAAAGTGCCTTTGGCTTTGATGCGGGTTTTGGTGCCATTTTAGGCTTAGCCATCATGTGGGGGGTAAAGCGGGGTATTTACTCCAACGAAGCGGGTCAAGGTACAGCGCCACATGCCTCATCTGCAGCGGCGGTAAGCCATCCAGCCAAACAAGGGTTAGTTCAAGCTTTTTCTGTGTATATCGACACCTTATTCGTTTGCTCTGCAACTGGTTTCATGCTGCTCATTACAGGACTGTATAATGTTCAGGGCCCAGACGGTGCGGCGCTCTATACAGGCATTGCCGGAGTCGCTGCAGGACCAGGCTACGTACAAACGGCAATGGAAAGTATGATGCCAGGATTTGGCAATATCTTTGTGGCTATCGCACTGTTCTTCTTCGCCTTTACGACCATAGTGGCTTATTACTACATTGCCGAGACCAACATTGCCTATATTAACCGTAAAGTAAATCATCCTTGGTTCATGGTCGTTCTCAAAATAGTGATCATTGGCTCAACCGTATACGGCACAGTTAAAACGGCTGATATGGCTTGGGGAATGGGTGACATTGGTGTTGGACTCATGGCATGGCTCAATATTATTGCCATTATTCTATTAAGGAAAACCGCATTCACTTGCCTAAAAGATTATGAATCACAGCAAGTACTCGGCATAGAGCCACTTTTTGACCCGGTAAAACTGGGGATTAAAAATGCGGATTACTGGGTTGAACGCAAACACGCTGAAGAAAATGTAATGACTGAAACAACACAACGCATAAATACGTAGACGTTACCACGATGATCCGTTAAGCAAATATAAGCCATTAAAAAGCCAGTGATTTCTCACTGGCTTTTTTGTATCGTTTAGAACAAAAATAACACAAAATTTACGATACTGAATTACCCACAATCCTTATGGGTGACAGACGTTATGCAGCTCTAAGTTAGTACCGATATCTTTATTTCGATCGGCTTTAGCATCGTCATTACGCAGTTGCGTCAAGTGATCTAAATACGCTTGGTCAACGTCGTTCGTGATGTAGTGACCATCAAATACGGACGTTTCGAAACGTTTAATCGCAGGATTCTCCATTCTTACCGCTTCAATTAAATCGGGTAAGTCTTGGAAAATAATGCCATCAGCACCAATTAACTTGGCGATTTCATCGGCATCACGACCGTGTGCAATAAGCTCATTCGACGTTGGCATGTCAATACCGTACACGTTCGGGAAACGAATTTCTGGCGCGGCAGAGGCAAAGTACACTTTCTTGGCACCTGCTTCACGGGCCATTTCGATGATTTGCTCAGAGGTCGTACCGCGAACGATAGAGTCGTCCACCAACAAGACATTTTTGCCTTTGAACTCAGTGTTAATGGCATTCAACTTACGACGCACTGACTTCTTGCGCTCCTGTTGACCAGGCATGATGAAGGTACGGCCAATATAACGGTTTTTCACAAAACCTTGGCGGTACGGTAAGTCCATGCAACGGGCAATTTCCAACGCGATATCGCAAGAGGTTTCAGGAATAGGAATAACCACGTCGATATCGTGATCGTACCATTCCTTCTTAATCTTCTCGCCAAGCTTAGCGCCCATGTTGACGCGACTTGCATACACAGACACTTTGTCGATCGTCGAATCTGGACGGGCAAAATAAACAAATTCGAAGATACAAGGTGCATAGCTAGGCTCGGCTGCACATTGACGGGTATACAGCTGACCGTCAATTGAAACATAAATCGCTTCACCCGGTGCTACATCACGCATCACTTCAAAGCCAACTGCATCGAGTGCCACGCTTTCAGAAGCCACCATGTATTCAGTGCCAGTGGCAGTTTCGTGCTTACCTAATACCAAAGGACGAATACCAAATGGGTCACGGAACGCGACTAAGCCTTGACCAATAATCATGGCAACTACCGCGTAGGCGCCACGAGCTTGTTGGTGTACGTTAGCGACCGCATCGAACACTTCTTCCGACGTCAGGGTCAAACTCGTGGTTTTTTGCAGTTCGTCGGCGAGCAGGTTTAACAAGACTTCAGAATCCGAAGTGGTGTTCACGTGGCGACGTTTTTTGATCAGCCCTTCGGCTAATTCGACTGTGTTGGTTAAGTTACCGTTATGGGCTAATGAGATCCCAAATGGCGAGTTAACATAGAAAGGCTGCGCTTCAGATGCGCTTGAACTGCCCGCAGTTGGATAACGCACATGGCCAATACCAGCATTACCTTGTAGGCGTTGCATATGTTTGACTTCAAAAACGTCTTTAACCAAACCATTGGCTTTACGTAGTCTGAAAGCACCACGATCAATGGTCACAATACCTGCCGCATCCTGACCTCTGTGCTGCAACACTGTCAGTGCATCATAAATGGTCTGATTAACCGATGATTGGCCAACTATTCCGACGATACCACACATGGGTAAGCTTCCTCATTGTAAGATGTTCTATCACTTAGGATTATTTTATTTTCTTTCTTATAGTTTGGGTACAAAGCTGGAGGTATTTTCCAAATAGTCAAAAAACCATTGAATAACAACGCCAAATTCGGGTACTAGCACAGAATCTTTCCACCATTGGGAGTTGGGAGAGCCTGTAAAAGCATCCATGAAAAACAACAAGGCGCTCACAATAAGCGCGCCTCGAATAGCACCGAAGCACAAGCCCAAAAGCCTGTCAGTGCCAGATAATCCGGTTTTGACAACAAGTTGTCCGAGAATATAGTTAACTAAGGCACCGAGTACCAAAGTGGTAATAAAGAGGATGGCAATAGAAACGCCATTACGCAGCATCTCATCGTTCATTTGTGTTAAGTGAACGGCAAGATCTTGGTAAAATTGGCTGGCAACAAAGAAAGCCGCAAACCATACCACTAAGGACATGGCTTCTTTGGCAAATCCACGGATCAGACTGATGAGAGTCGATAATCCGATGACGAATATGATAGCGTAATCAATCCAAACCATTGAGATGGCTTTCCGACATGGGCTTTAAGACGGCGCGATTCTACCAGAGACTGAAACGATTCTCACCCCTAGTGAGGTAAATAAATCATTTTCAGTCTCGTGTGTTGTATCACCATTAAGATTCTAAGGGATTAAAAGGAACAATCCAGCCCTTGAGACGTGTAAGGTTTTCCACCTCAACTTGTACTTTCTTCAGCTTTACCTCAGACACATCGGGTCCGACAAACACTTTAGTTAATACGCCATCTTTAGGGTTTTCAGGAATAGTGTACGCTTTAAAACCACTCTTACGCAGCTGTGCAACCAAAGCTTTAACATTCGTTGCGTTGTTAAAACTGCCAAGCTGCAAGGTAAAGCCACTTTTCAAACTGTCACGGCTGACCACTTTAACGGCATCCTCTTTGGCTGCACTGGCTTTGGGCGTTTCTGCTTTAGGCTTTTCAGCCTTAGCCACAGTAGTCGCTTTAGCGTCCGCTTTTTTAGCCGGCTCAGTTTTTACAGTGGCTTTAGGCGGCTCTTTTTTAGCTTCAGGTTTCGTTTCAGGCTTAGGCTCTGCTTTTTTAACATCAGGCTTAACGTCTTTCTTAACATCTTGCTTTGCGACTTCGATTACTGGCGCAACGGCAGACTTTTCATTGTCAGCATTAACTGGCATTTCGGCTAAGGCGACCTCAGTCCCATTCAGCGCGGCAGCATCCTCGGCCGACAAGACTTCAAACATATCATCGTCGGCTTTTTGCTGCTCAATCACGGTCGGGCGCAAAGGAATTTCGGAAAACTGCTCTTCTTGGCGATCTTTTTTGCCATCCAAAATATCCGGCAAAAAAATTACCCCAAGCGCAACCAGCACCACAGTGCCGACTAAACGATTATGAAACTGGCTAGACAAAACTGACTTCCTGCATAAATTGAGACTTAAAACCTGCCACAGTGTAAAAGGAGCCAAACACAATTACCACATCATCTGGGTTAATTTGCGCTTTTAATGCAGACCAAGCCTCAGATATGTCCTCAAACTCAAATGCAGCAGCCTCAGTGGCTAATGTTTTGCGTAGCATGGCCGAACTCGCGCCACGCTCACCGTGCAGACTGACCAAATACCAAGTGTCAATCAGAGGGTTGATCACAGGCAACACACCTGCGATATCTTTATCCTTCAACATGCCGCAAAGGGCGAACACGCGCTTACCCACAACGATTGGCGCTAACTGTTGTACCAAAAAACGCGCCGCATGGGGATTATGGGCAACATCGAGTAACACTAACGGCTGCTCACTCACCCGCTCTAATCGACCCGTTAACCGAGCCGTGCTAATACCCTCAGCAATAATTGAAGGCGTGATATCCGGCCAGCCCTGTTCAATCACTGCCAATACAGTCGCCGCATTAGGTAATGGCAAAGTTGGTAACGCTAAATCGTGCAGTTTGAGCACTTGACCTTGAAAATCCCACAGATTGCCATGGGCTTGATAACTGAATTCGTTACCGACGCGATACAAGATGGCGCCAACCTCATTGGCGACATCATTGACAGTGTGTGGCAAGTTGGGTTCACCTACAATGGCAGGTTTACCACGGCGGAAAATGCCCGCCTTTTCACGGCCCACAAGCTCACGGGTATTACCGAGATAACTTTCATGGTCTAAATCGACCGACGTCAGTACGCTAATGTCGGCATCGATAATATTGGTGGCATCTAACCGTCCACCTAAACCGACTTCTAAGATAACCACATCAAGCTGAGCGGTTTTAAAGAGTATCAAGCCTGCAAGCGTAGCGTACTCAAAAAAGGTCAGAGAAATATCGCCGCGCGCGGCTTCAATTTGCTCAAATGCCGTAACAAAACCGCTATCACTGACATCGCTACCATTGATACGCACTCGCTCGTTGTACTTCAGCATGTGTGGCGAACTGTATACGCCCACAGTCAAACCCGATAAGCGCAGAATATTTTCGAGCATGGCGCAGGTGGTGCCTTTGCCGTTCGTCCCCGCCACTGTCACTATCTTGCTTTGACCTAAATCCAAAAGACCAAGGGTTTGCGCGACCTTAGAGACACGGGTTAACCCCATATCGATTTCGATTGGATGTATAGATAGCAAATAATCCAACCACTGTTCCAATGCTGCATTTGACGCTGGTACTGTAAGCATGTCCGTATATCCTCGTATTCGATTATCTCTCAAATAAGATCTTTTCAATCCAACATGAATAATGGCCCAAGGGCGAGCTTAGGTAATTGATATTGTTCTGGATAAGTCACATCAACTAAATAGAGTCCATGGGGTTTAGCCGTTGCTGCGGCTTGGTTTCTGTCTTTTAACGCGAGCAAATCGCCCATCCAAGTCAGTGGCTGATTACCTAGACCGATTTCTAACAATGAACCGACAATATTGCGCACCATGTGATGCAAGAAAGCATTCGCGGCGATATCAACAATCACATACATACCTTGGCGCGTGACATTAACGCAATGCACATTACGAAACGGTGTTTTCGACTGACACTGGACAGCGCGAAAGCTGGTAAAATCCTGCTCACCCAAGAGTGCCTGTGCCGCTTGGTGCATTTTGTCAGCATCGATATTGCCGTGATAATGGCTTACACCATGGCGTAAAATCCCAGGCCGAAAAGTGTGATTATAAATCACATAGCGGTAGCGTCTGGCGGTGGCCGAAAAGCGCGCATGGAAACTGTCGTCGACTTCTTTGACCCAACGTACGGCAATATTGTCGGGCAAATTAGCATTCACCCCTAAGGTCCATGCGCCTTCATTACGAATGGCATTGGTTTCAAAATGAACCACTTGGCCTGTGGCATGCACGCCCGCATCGGTACGACCAGCGCAGAAGACGCCGATAGGCTCATTGGCCACTATCGATAACGCCCGTTCTAATTGCCCTTGTACTGAATCGACTTCGGCCTGACGTTGCCAGCCAAAATAACCATTACCGTCATATTCAATACCTAATGCAATCCGCATCCACTTATCCTCACAATTGATTTAGCGGCGCATTTTATCACAGCAGCCCATAAAAAAAACGGCGCTGAAGGCGCCGTTAGATTGAAACACTCTCAACCGGGATTAACTAATCTCTTTGAGCAAACGTCCAGCTTCATCTTGCTGGCGCTCGTTACCGTCAATTTGCACTTCTTTGAGCAGGGCTTTCGCACTGTCGCTGTCGTCAATTTCGATATAAGCACGCGCTAAATCCAGCTTAGCGTTGACTGAGTTTTCTTCATCATCAACATCGATCATCGCGGCATCACCGATTAAGGCACCGACATCACTCATCTCAACGTCAACTTCCGAATACAAATCGGTATCTGCGCCCTCTTCATCGGCATCATTCAGCAACTTGTCGATGTCGATAAAACCGTTTTCATTTTGGAAACTGGTTAAATCATGGTCAGGAACAAACTTTTTCTGCGCTTTTCGCGACTCCTGGGCATCGAGTGCAGCCAAGGCTTCATCGACGGTAAGATTATGATCATCGACCAGAGAGAAACTGTCTTCCGACGTCAACACATCTTCATCGTCATAATCTGTATTGGCTGTAAAAGCGGCGAGCACGTTATCGTCACTTAAGTCGAGCCCTTGCTCAAGGTCCAAATCATCCGCGTCTTCTTTGATATCAAGTTTAAAATCTTCACTAAAATCAATATCATTACGCGTAGCCTTAATGGGCTTCTCTTGAGAAGCATAATCGAGCGCTGTGGCATCTTTGTTAGGCTCAACATCATTAGCCGTTACATCTGCTTGCGTTGCCGCAGGCTTAGCCTTAGACGCAAAATCTAGCTCTGAGTCCCAATCGAGCACATGGGGATCTTTGCTCTTATTGGCTTTTAAATCATTAAAGAAAGAAGATTCTTTTTCTTTAACACTGGCCGCGGCTGCAGCAGCGGCCAAAGTGACTGCGGCCGTCGCTAATACATCAGCGTCGTTATCGTCACTCAATTCCTCGACTAATGTAAAAGTATCATCGGTGCCGTCGATAGAGTGAGCCGCACCAATGCCTTTAAGTAAATTATCCTCGTCAACTGAATTGTCTGCTGAATCGAGCTGCGCCGTTTCCATATCGAAGTCGAATTCATCTTCATCGGCATCCAATTGCTCCGGCACATCAAACTCAGCTAAGAGTGCATCTAAATCATCATCACCTGACGCTTCAGCTTTTATGTCTTCCGGTAACGAAGCTTCTAATTCTGCGGCGATTTCTGCACTGATATCATCATCTTCTGCATCGACTTTGAGTTCAGGCTCAGCATCAAAACTCGCCAGTAGTGAATCAATATCATCGGATTCTTCTACGCCTAATTCATTAAGCTCATCGTCTAACTCAGCGGCAATTTCAGCACGAATATCGGGCTCGACTTCAGGTTCAGCCGCTGGCGTCGGTTTATCAAAATCCGCTAACAGAGCATCAATATCGTCGGTATCTTCCACACCCAGCTCATCAAGCTCAGCGTCTAACTCTGCGGCAATTTCAGCGCCGAGGTCGGGTTCAACTTCAGGTTCTGCTGGTTTATCGAAATCGGCTAACAGGGCATCAATGTCGTCAGTATCTTCTACACCCAGTTCATTAAGCTCAGCGTCTAGCTCTGCAGCAATTTCAGCGCCGAGATCAGGTTCAACTTCAGGTTCTGCAGGTTTATCGAAATCAGCTAACAGGGCATCGATGTCATCGGTGTCTTCTACGCCCAGTTCATTAAGCTCCGCATCTAGTTCAGCAGCAATTTCAGCGCCAAGATCAGGCTCGACTTCAGGTTTAGCGGCTGGCGTTGGTTTATCGAAATCAGCTAATAAGGCATCGATATCATCAATGTCTTCTCCGCTAAGTTCATCATCTAGCTCATCACCGAGTTCTGCGGCGATGGCAGCACTGAGATCTTCATCATCAGACGCAACAACTTCTGGCGCTTGTGCAGTCTCAATATCTTCAGCAGGAACGCTAAACTCGGCAAGTAATGCATCAAGATCATCGTCATCCGCGATGGCTTCATCGGCAGGTTTAGTATCTGCGACTTCAACATCATTCAGCTTAGAAGTAATATCATTACTGTCATCTTCTTGAGCTAAATCGCTCGCAAAGTTACGCTCTAATTCACTTAAATCCTCTTCGGCTTCGGTGCTGTCTTCAGAAGTGCTGTCGTCAGAACCTAGGCCCGCTAATAGTGCATCAAGATCGGCTTCCTCAAGAATATTGCCAGATTTAGGTTTCTCCTCAACAATATCCTCTTCCTGATCGCCCATGGCTTCGGCCCACAGGTCATCAAGAGATTGCCCTTCGTCTTCAACCTCTGGTTCGGTAGAGATCCCCGGATCGACAAACATTTCAGAAGCCATATCCATCTGATCGTGGGAGTCAGTCAAATCTTGCTCAGGTTGTAAATCGACACTGCCCATATCAAGAAGACTATCGATGGAGTCCGCATGGTCAGAATCTAAATGTACCGCCATATCGTCTAAATCGTCATCATCCATGTCCATGATGGCGGTACCTGCAATCCCAGCGGCACCGGCGGCCATAACCGCTTCTTGTGTCTGCATTTCACGACGTTCTTTATTGCGTTTACGGCGCAGGAACCAGAACACAGCAAGCAGTAAGAACAAGGCAGGGATCACAGCCGCGGCAATCAATAACACAGGACTATTAAGGATATTGCGCCACAAGTCATCGGGCTCAATCGGTGCCTCAGCCTCTACTTCAGTTTCAACAGCTGTCGTCTCTGGCACTTGCGCAGCTTCAACTTCGGCTTTCAAGGCTTGGTTTTGTAGTTTACTGGCTTGAAGTGTTTCTTCCAGCACAGCAATCCGTTGATTTAATTCTTCAACTTTAACTTTTAGCGCTTCAACATCTGAAGTGCGCACTGACAGTTGATCTTGAGTGCGGGCTAATTCATCGGTTAATGACAGATTTTTGCTTTCTGCCGCTTCTAACCGCGCCGTCACATCTGAACTCAGCATCTTGGGCTTTTCAGGAACCGGTGTTTCAACAACCGCTTTAGGTGGTGTCACTTTCGTTTCAACAATCACCGCAGGAGCCGTGACTGGCGCTTTTGCTGTCGTCACCTTAGCTGGCGGTTTAGACGTTGCTTTCGCCGGAGCCCGAGATTGTCTATCACTTTGCTCTGCTCTGGCTATCGCCATACGATTGGGGATCGACAGCATGACTTCTTTAGACGGAATGAGCAGGATCATACCGCGTTCTAAACTATTATAACTGGCAGAGTTAAACGCATGAGGGTTAGCATCGTATAAGGCAGCCATCACCTGATAGACGCTAACACTGGCATCAGGACGGACTTTTTGCGCTATGCTCCAAAAAGTGTCTTTCGATGTTGTTGGACCATATTGATGGTTAACTTGACGGATCTGTCCGTCTGGCCCCATGATTTTTAAGGGTTTTAATCTTGGTGTATCTGCAGCAACGGCGGGATCAATAAAATAAGCGGTAGAAGAAACAGCTAAAACAGTGGCCATTAGACCCACAAGATACGAAGTGCGAAATTTCATCAATCCTTCCCTTTGAAGCGCTATAAAGTTATCTCACTGATAACAGGCTTTAGGCAATTGTATTTATTGAGATTACTATAAACCAGAAATCCCCGCCCTGCTACTGTTCACAATTGTAAAACAAAAAAAGCCTGCTGACAGCAGGCTTTTCAATGGGCATCAAATGCAATCTAATGCTTAGTAATAATCTCTCACTAAGATCTCGGCAATTTGCACACTGTTCAAGGCTGCGCCTTTACGAATATTGTCTGACACAACCCACAAGTTAATCCCGTGAGAATGAGAAATATCCTTACGAATGCGACCCACATAAACCGGATCGGTACCAGCACCATCGGTTACAGCAGTTGGATAGTCATCATCTGACTCAAACAATACCACTCCTTCGGCATTACGCAGTAAAGCTTTAACGTCTTCGGCATCGACAGGCTGACGAGTTTCGATATTAATGGCTTCCGAGTGACCATAAAACACAGGTACACGTACGGCGGTTGCATTCACTAAAATCTCATCGTCACCGAAAATCTTCTGGGTTTCCCAGACCATTTTCATTTCTTCTTTGGTATAGCCGTTATCCATAAATTTATCGATTTGCGGCAATACGTTAAAAGCAATTTGCTTTGGATAAACTTCAGCGTCAGCAGGCAAACCTTGCAGCAGTTTAGTACACTGATGCGCTAACTCTTCAATGGCTTTTTTACCTGTACCCGATACCGACTGGTACGTTGCCACATTAATGCGGCTGATACCATAGGCATCATAAATAGGCTTAAGCGCCACTAGCATTTGAATGGTTGAGCAATTTGGATTAGCGATGATATTGCGATTGCGGAAATCGGCGATAGCATGCGGATTCACTTCGGGTACGACCAAAGGAATATCGATGTCGTATCTAAAGTGAGAGGTGTTATCAATCACAACACAGCCTGCTTCAGCGGCAATCGGTGCCCATTTGGCGGAAACATCACCACCTGCAGAGAAGAAACCAATTTGAGCTTGGGTCCAATCGAAGGTTTCTACGTCGAGAATGGTAATTTGTTTGCCATGAAAGCTGACCGTTTCACCGGCGCTGCGGCTACTGGCTAAAGGGTACAAATTGGCAACCGGGAAATTACGCTCTTCGAGGATCTCTATCATAGTTTGACCCACTGCGCCCGATGCACCTAAAACGACAACATTAAATTCCTGTGACATAGCTACTGACCGACTCCTGAAAAACCTAAATTGGACAACCAATCTACCTCAGATTGACCGTCATAAGCCAGCGCCAATGCACTAAATTCGCGTCTATGTTGGTGATTTTTTCTCATAGTGTCGAAGCCATTCTCATTTAAGAATGTATTTCTGAACATCTTGTCATCATCGCGCAAATCATAGACAAAACGCGCGAGCTGTAATAACGCTTTTTCATTCGGCGCGGTCGCAAGTTCGACCGCCTTAATGTTAAAGCTTGGCAAGAGATCCAGCAGACTTTTATCGGCAGTAATATTAAGTAACTGACACAGCTTTTGATAGAGCATAAAAGTGCCACGCGCCTTACCTTCTAAGCTGTAACCTGCAATATGCGGCGTGGCAAATTCAGCCAGTGGTACGAGTTCAGGCATCGGTGTTGGCTCGCCTTCCCACACATCGAGTACAAGTTTGAGATCATCACGCTGGCGTTTAACTCTGACAAGTGCTTTGTTATCTATCACATCACCGCGGCAGCAATTCACTAACCATGTATTGGGTTTAAGCGCCTTTAAGCGCACCTCATCGAACAAATGTTTGGTTTTATGCTCGCCCGTGCGCGTGATGGGCACATGCAAACTGATGATATCGGCCTGCGCCATGATAGTTTCTAAGCTCACAAAACTGCGCGGATCGCCCTGTTTCTCTTTGATGGGATCATTAAGCAACACGCTAATACCGTAGGCTTGCAAACATTTTGCTGTTGCAGTACCGGTATTACCCGCGCCCACTATGCCGACGACCTTGCCCTTAAGCGGCGAATCAAACCGCTGTGCTAGCTCCAGCATAGCGATAAAAGCAAATTCCCCAACCGCAGTCGCATTGCAACCTGGCGCATTAGAGAAGGGGATATTACGCTCGGCAAGGTAGGCTAAATCCACATGATCTGTGCCTATAGTGGCACTGCCGACAAACTTCAGTTGATGATTGTCCGAGAGCAACTCGGCATTCACTTTGGTGACTGAGCGCACTAATAACACATCGGCATCGCGCACTTGCGCTGCGGTTAACGTGCGGCCATTAACAGGAATAATTTCCCCGAGATCGCCAAATAGCGGTTCAACATAGGGCATATTTTCATCGACTAAAATCTTCATGGGCACCTGATCTAAAAAAGTGGGAATGGAAGGCATCAAGATGCTCGGTATTCTAACAAGACTAATGGGATAAATCCTTGTCGATGCAACAGGTTTACAAAAAACGCCCATAAAAAAGGGAAGCCTAAGCTTCCCTTCTATCGCGTTTGATAAACAAATTTATTTGAATTTACGCATCACTAGCGTGGCGTTTGTACCGCCAAAACCAAAGCTGTTACTCATGACAGTAGTCAGCTCAGCATCGCGATATTCACGCACGATAGGCATATCTTTCGCCGCTTCGTCCAGATTTTCGATATTGATGCTTGGGGCAATAAAGCTGTTTTCCATCATGATTAAGCTGTAAATCGCTTCATGTACGCCTGCGGCGCCTAATGCATGACCTGTCATAGACTTAGTCGATGCAATCGGTGGGCACTTGTCTTTGAAAACTTCACGTAGCGCTTCTAATTCACGCACGTCGCCCACTGGCGTTGAAGTGCCGTGAGTATTGATGTAATCGATTGGGGTATCGACATCCATCATCGCCATTTGCATACAACGCACAGCGCCTTCACCCGATGGCGCCACCATGTCATAACCGTCTGAAGACGCGCCATAACCAATCACTTCAGCGTAAATTTTTGCGCCGCGAGCCAGAGCATGCTCTAACTCTTCAACCACTAAAATACCGCCGCCGCCAGAAATCACAAAACCATCACGGTCTGCATCATAGGTACGAGAGGCTTTTTCGGGTGTGGCATTGTACTTAGTTGACAGTGCACCCATAGCGTCGAAGCCCATGGTCAGTGTCCAATCCACTTCTTCAGCACCACCGGCAAACACCATGTCTTGCTTACCCATTTGGATAAGTTCAACGGCGTGACCAATACAGTGGGCGCTAGTTGCACAGGCTGAACTGATAGAATAATTCATGCCTTTAATTTTAAATGGCGTTGCTAAACAAGCGCTGGCCGTGCTCGACATGATGCGAGGCACAATATACGGACCTACGCGTTTAACGCCTTTTTCACGCAATGTATCGGCAGATTGTACTTGGTTAGACGATGATGCGCCGCCTGTACCCACAATCAAACCTACGCGCGGATCTGAATACTGTTCTTCAGTTAAATTGGCATCGGCAACCGCTTCTTGCATAGCAATGTAGGCATAAGCTGCCGCATCACCCATAAAACGCAATGCCTTACGATCGATATGCTCAGCAGGGTTTAACTTGATGTCACCCCATACATGGCTACGTAATTGCATCTCTTCAAACTGAGCTGAATGCGTAATACCACTGCGGCCCGCTTTCAGTGACTCGGTCACTTCTTGCTTGTTATTACCGATACTTGAAACAACACCCATTCCGGTGATCACGACTCTTTTCATTTTATTGCTATCCATTGTGTACATGTCAGTACCTACTTTTCGCTGAGCCAATAGTATCTGTTTTGACTCAATTAAGTGGTCAGCTTTCCATAAAGGCGAGTAAAATAATGCCAATTATGAGACCGAGAGTAAATTTCTTTGACTGCAGAGCCCAATAAACCTTGCCAAATTAAGCGCGATTACCCGCAATTAATCAACCTTTATCCCGCAACAGCTCACACTGATGCACACTATCTCAGCAAATTGAGCATTTATCAGCAGCGGGTATTTGAGGCTCATTCACAGCAAAAACTCTTAGTATTAGGGCAAATGGGTTTAGGCAACGGGCTTGAACTCTTATCTTGGTGGCGCATTCAGACGAACCCTAACCAACGATTACTCCTTAACGTATTCGAACCCAATCCGATTAATGCGTACGAACTTAAATTACTTTGGGATCAATCCGCCAGTTTAACCAAAGTGCCTGAACTTGAGCCACTTGCCCAACGCTTACTTCATACAGAGCCTACGGCTATTATAGGTTGCCAGAGATTAATTTTTGATGACGGTCGTACCACAATCGACCTGCACTTTGGTGATATTCAATCCCAGCTCAGTTCACTCATCCATTCTCCGCGTCACCCCGTTCAGCACTGGCTGGTATTGCCCCATCTACAAAATGGGTTAAATCAGCAGATCCATTGGCAGATGGCAAAACTCAGTGACGATGGCGCCACTGTTGCAACTATTGGATTAAACGAATCAAGCGGACTAAGCGAAACACCTGTGAGCCGTTTCCAAGCCTGCGGCTTTGAGGAGAGGGATTTTACCTGCGCTGAAATACAGACAAACCATCAGCCTGATGCCATTTGGTTACACGAGCGCCACGTCTTACGCCAGCAAGATGCTAAAGCCTATGCCTTTAATCCTATGGCTGCAATCTTACCCTCGGACGCGCCCAGCTCGATTGCCATCATAGGCGGCGGGTTAGCCTCGGCGCATTTGGCACTGTCTTTGGCGGAACGCGGCCAAAGTACGCAGCTCTTTTGTAAAGATGCCAAGCTTGGCCAAGGCGCTTCGGGCAACCGCCAAGGAGCGATTTATCCGCTGCTGACACCGGAAAATGATGAATTAAGCCGCTTCTTCCAGCAGGCATTTTTATTTAGCCGCCGTCGAGTACAGGCGCTGACATCTGTCCCCGCCCCAAATCAAACGCCGATTTCCCATGATTTTTGCGGGGTATTGCAAACTGCCCACGATGAACGCAGCCAATTACGACTCGATAAAATTATTCAAAGCCAGAACTGGCCAAGTGAAATTGCCTATCGAGTCGATGCGAAACTGGCCAATTCTCTTGCGAACATTAATATCGACAAATCAGGCTTTTTCTATCCGCTGGCTGGCTGGGTTTGTCCCTACGAATATGCCGAAGCCGCACTACAAAAAGCGCAGCAGCTTTCTGAGGTCAAACTCCATTTGGAGACTGAGATCCTTGAAATTGAGTATCAAAGTGAAGGTTGGTATTTAATCACCGCGAAGCATCGCTTTGGCCCCTTTGCACAACTTGTGCTCGCCAATGGCGCAGCGCTCACGCAATTTGATGCCAGCAACAAATTACAAATTAGCCCTTTTCGCGGCCAAGTCAGCCATGTACCCGCTCAATTTCAATTGAGTCAACTCGCGACAGTGCTGTGCGCAAACGGTTATTTGACCCCGAGTCACGAAGGACTCCACTGCCTTGGCGCGAGTTACGTTAAAGAACCTAAGCATTTAGATTTTTGCCCGCTGGAGCAGCAAGAAAACCTCGCCAAAATGCACGAGAGTTATCCTAATCAGTCTTGGCTTGAAGATATCGACATGAGTGGCAACAATGCCCGTGTTGGCGTGCGTATGGTCACGCGGGATCATTTCCCTATGATGGGCTGCGCGCCCGATGTGCCAAAAATTATTAAGGATTATGCAGAGCATCAGCTCACGAAAGAAAGTCGCCGCTACTGGCAAACCACGCCAGCACCCGTGCATCAAGGGCTGTATATTCTTGGCGGGTTAGGCTCACGGGGGTTAAGTTCTGGGCCACTGGCCGCCGAATGTCTCGCGGCGCAGCTTTGCGGCGAACCAATACCACTCGATAAAGCGACTCTGTGTAAACTCAACCCCAATCGTATGTGGCTGCGAAAGTTACTCAAGGGCAAAGCGCTCTAGGCAATCAATCGCTAGAAAAATAACGTTTTTGAGCGCTATAAAAAAGGGATTAAGCCATGACTTAATCCCTTTTTTAAATGTTTTTTGTAAACCACTTAAGCTGCAGTAACAACAATAGTGTTATCACTGCTGCTAGGTTCAAGGCTGCTAGACCCGACACTACTGGATTCAACATGTCGAGGTTTTCGCGGCGCTCTGGGCCCTTTCACCCGAGTACGATTGTTGTTATCACGACTCTGACGGATGAGCGCATCGCCGCTTAAGTTCGAAGGTAGACCAGATGCTAGGCTCGATGTCAGGCTTGCAGCCTCACGGTGGGATTTAGCCAATCTGTCGTATAGCAACACATTGACCGAAGCCGCAAGATTCATACACCCGACCGTAGGCACATACACTACGGCATCGGCTTTATCGATAATCTCTTGGCCAATGGTGCCATCTTCAGGACCAAACACATAAAAGGCTTTCGCGGGATGAACAAAATCCGGCAGTGGCGTTGCGCCCACCACCAAATCGACACAGATAAGCTGAGTGTCCGCCGGAATCGCGGCTAACAATGAAGTGACGCCCGTGAGCGGAATGCGCTCGCCAGCATCTTTAGTATCAACATGGTATTGCACTGCGCCTGAACGCGCGGCTAACTCGTAGCGCCTGCCAGTGTAAAATACGCCATCGACGCCATAACAACCCGATGCGCGCATAATGCCACCGACGTTAACGGGCGTTTTAGGATTCACTAAACCGATAAATACCGCGCTAGCATCGAGCGTTTGCTCACAGGCTAATTCAGCACTCGGCATTTCTACACTCGTTACTTCGGTATTAGTCACTTGCTCGTTGTCAGTCATAGGCATAACGCTAGGCAACATCCAATTCGCCTATAATCTTTGCCTGCAGCTGTGTCCATGCTTGTTCAACCAAGGCATAATCGGCATCATTTAATTCTTGGCGCGCGAGTGCTAGACAGTCGGTCATTTTTAGCATTAACGCATCAAGATCCGTTTCACCCTGCGCTTCCAATTGGGACAACACTACGGCCACATGGCCCTGTAAATAGCCACAGGCAAACAAAGCATCGTCATCACCATGGCTAACAACGCTGGCGATCCACTGTTCTAATGCGTCTTCGTAATGCTCTAACATGGGTCTAACTCTCCATTAATACTAGATTGGCCGACACATCTGCTGCGACCAATAAATCTGGATTGGCCACCTGATACATGACGTAATCATGGTAGCCCGTCGTCACTTTATAATAGCCGCCAAGCTCGCTATCTAATTTAGGGTCGCCACTATCCACAATTAGTGGTCGTCCATCAAGTGCTTTTAGCTTAGTTTTTGTGGCAAGGATAATAATATTGTCTTTTCCGATGCGCCGAATGAGCTCGGGCGACAATTGTTGATTACCGCGCCCTAAGATATGGCCTTGACCGCCAATCAGAGTGATCACCAACCTAGTCGGCTTATCTTGGGTCAGTTCGAGTAATTTGTTCGCGGTTAAGTCACTGCCGACTAAACTTTTATTTTGAATAAGATCAACACCGAGCAGGGTATTATCGAGGCCTAACTCTTCCATCACAAAGGCAACCGTACTGCCAGAGCCCATGATGTACAGTTCATCTTCCATTTGATTGATCACATCGGCGGCGATATCGGCCAGCACGAGTTCATCGACTTCCTTACCGCCCATCTTCACCGCTTGCACATAACGCGGCTCGGCGGGCACTAAGAGCTCACCAAAGCGTTTAGCGCGCACTGTGCCTTGGCGAAAAGCCACTTCATCAATATCCATTACATCGGCGGACATCAAACTGACAAGTTCGCCATCGAGTAACATCTTGACCACCATGCCAGACGCATGGGGCGTAATGCCGTAAACGCCGGAATGAATTTTCACCCCAGCAGGCACACCGAGCACAGGGAGTTTGTCGTCGATAGTGGCTTGTTCAAATACGGAGTAAACATCGCGGGCCGTGCCATCGCCACCGGCAAAAAGGAGTAAATCCAGCGGTTCATCCAGCAGCGCACGCACAACGGCCTGCGTATCCAGTGCCTGAGTTTTATCCGGAGTTTGATACACCACTCGCGTGGTAAAACCGAGTGTTTTAGCGGCGTCTTCACCCATGATGCCTGAAGCAGTAATGACTTCAATGTCATCACTATAATCACGGATAACCTCGAGGGCCTGCATCATACGCAAGGCGGCTTTGGGTTCAGCGCCTAAGGCGAGCGCTTCTTCGGCAACGCCATCGCTGCCCTTAAGACCAACACTGCCACCTAAGCCAGCCAACGGATTGACAACTAACCCTAAACGAAACCGAATCACCTTTACCTCACTTAACACAATCTTTTGATTTTTATATTTTTTATCTTAATGGATATGACTAGGCCGTATGGGCTACAACACTCGGTTTATCCTTAGGGATAAAGAATACCGCCAGCATAGCGGCAAAGGCGCATACTGCGGCAAATACCCAAGACCAAACCGCCCCGCTACCATCGCCCCAAATAAAGCCACAAATCCAAGTACCGAGCGCGCCGCCAACCCCAAAACTTAAGCTGGCATACAGGGCTTGACCTTGGCTTCTGTGACTCGCATCGAAATGTTTATGCACAAATTGAATCGATGCGGCGTGGGTTAAACCAAAGGTAAAGGCATGTAATAATTGGCTAAAACCAAGCCACAACACGCTATCTACCCCAAAAGCAACCAATAACCAACGTAGACAAGTCATGCCGATGCTGACAATCAATAAGGTATTCACGCCATAGCGGCCGAGTAAACGCGGCGCGAACATAAACATCACGATCTCGGCCATTGCGCCAAGGGCGACAAATATGCCCGCCGAGGATTCGGAGTAACCCGCTTGCTTTAAATATAAAACGAAGAAGCCGTAGAAAGGTCCCGCGCTCATTTGCAGCAACATCGCCGAGACTAAGAACCAAATAATCGCCCGATTCCATTGCAATGGCGGCCGCACTTGGCTGGTGTCGCGCACTAAACGATTTGCTGGTAATGGCAACGCACTGGCTAACATGCCAATAAATAATGACAAACCAATATAAGGCAACACCTCAGTGCCCCACTGACCAATGGCAAAGCCCGCACCGACAACAAGACAAATATAACCGACACTACCCCAACTGCGAATTTGACCGTAGCGGCTGGCATTCTCGCCTAAGGTTTCT
Source organism: Shewanella sp. SM20 (assembly GCF_025654545.1). NCBI lineage: Bacteria > Pseudomonadati > Pseudomonadota > Gammaproteobacteria > Alteromonadales > Shewanellaceae > Shewanella > Shewanella sp. SM20. The sequence continues at coordinate 23,687 of NZ_JAKKRK010000015.1, forward strand.
AAGGTGATCACTTCAAGCTGGGCGAGGATTGCATTCCAAAAGAAGGTATATAAGGCCAAACTCAGCGCCATATACACAAAACCACCATGGTAGAAGAAACTCAAATACGCCAGCGCGGCGGCTCCCGCGCCCATTTTGATCAGCTCGGCGCGCATCCCAGTACGGTCAGCCACTTTAGCCCACACATTCGGCGCAACGATGCGCGTCGCCATCAGGATGGCGAGTAAAAAGCCAATTTCTTGAGGATTAAAACCGCGATTTTCGAAGAAGACCCCAAGATAAGGGACCATAGTGCCGAGAATAGAAAAGAAGAAAAAATAGCAGGCACAAAGCCAGCGCAATTGCCGGCTTGTGCTAGAAGAAGTTGACATTAACGCATTCCATTTATCTCATGCTACTCATTGTATCGTTATCGCATACCAGCTATTTCATGCGACTTATCGCATACCAAGCACTGGCGTATGACTACGCACATCCTGATTTTGCGCTCTGTGTCTTAGCAAGTGATCCATCAACACAATGGCAAGCATAGCTTCGGCAATCGGTACCGCGCGGATCCCAACACAAGGATCGTGACGACCTTTAGTGACCACTTCAGCCATTTCACCTTGTGCCGTCATACTTTGACCTGGCACGCTGATGCTGGAGGTGGGTTTTAACGCAATATGGGCAATAATCGGCTGACCCGACGAAATCCCACCGAGCACACCGCCCGCATGGTTAGATTCAAAGCCTTGCGGCGACATTAAGTCACGCCCTTCGGAGCCCTTTTGCGTCACGACACCAAAACCATCACCAATCTCAACACCTTTGACGGCATTAATACCCATCAGCGCGTGGGCGATATCGGCATCGAGTCTATCAAATACTGGCTCACCTAAACCCACTGGCACACCTGTCGCGATAACGGAGATTTTCGCGCCAATCGAGTCACCGGATTTTTTCAGCTCACGCATGTATTCATCGAGCGCTTCAAGCTTGCTTGCATCGGGGAAGAAAAAGGCATTTTGCTCAATTTGGTCAAAATCAATGGTCTGCGCACAAATAGGTCCCAACTGCGACATATAACCGTAGATCTCGATACCGTGAACTTGCTTTAAATACTTTTTCGCCACAGCACCCGCCGCAACCCGCATCGCGGTTTCACGGGCTGATGAGCGGCCACCACCACGGTAGTCACGCATACCGTACTTTTGCTGGTAGGTATAATCGGCATGTCCTGGACGGAATAAATCTTTGATATTAGAGTAATCTTGACTGCGTTGATCGGTATTTTCAATCAAGAGTCCAATCGAGGTACCCGTGGTTTTACCTTCGAAAACGCCGGATAAAATCCGCACTTCATCGGGCTCACGACGGGCCGTGGTATATCGGGATGTCCCTGGGCGACGGCGGTCAAGATCATGCTGCATATCGGCTTCGGTTAATTCAAGCCCAGGAGGGCAACCATCAATAATGCAACCCAGTGCAACACCGTGACTCTCACCAAACGTCGTCACTACAAAATTTTGACCAATACTGTTTCCAGACATCCGCTTTGTACACCTTAGGTTATTTGTTCATCGCTCCGTGTCCAGCGACCACTGGACAATTTATTTTCCCGCTGCAAGCCTAACTGGCAGCGGGAAAAGTCTCAACCTAATTTGCTATCTTAGGCTATTGTGCGTCGCGATAAATACCAAATACCGACTGATTTTCAACCAGTTGATCGCGGGTCAATACGAATACGCCATCGCCACCATTTTCAAAGTTAATCCAAGTGAATGGCACTTCTGGAAACTGCTCAATCAAATGCACCATAGAATTACCGACTTCGACAACGAGTAAACCCGTTGGTGTTAGGTATTGCGCGGCATTGGCCAGTATACGTTTGGTTAAATCTAACCCGTCGCGACCTGAGGCTAAACCAATGGCAGGCTCATGATGATATTCATCAGGCATGTCGCCAATGTCTTCAGCATCCACATAAGGTGGGTTTGAAACAATCAAATCATACTGAGGCCCTTCTGGAATGGCCGAAAACAGATCCGATTGCATCGGGAATACTCTGTCCATCACACCTAAGGTTTCGATATTGATTTGCGCCACATCTAAGGCATCTTCGCTGATATCCAGCGCATCGACTTCGGCGTCTTCAAATTCATAGGCACAGGCAATCGCGATACAAGCGCTGCCAGTACATAAATCTAAAATACGTGTAACTGGCTTGTTATATAACCAAGGGCTAAAACGATTAGCGATCATTTCGGCAATCGGTGAACGTGGCACTAACACGCGCTCATCGACGTAAAATTCAAGCCCAGCAAAACGCGCTTTGTTGGTCAAGTAAGGCACAGGTAAGCGTTCTCTCACCCGACGAATGATCAACTCGACAATTTTATGCTTTTCACTGCTGGTCAAGTTACTTAAAATCACTTGCTGACCGATTTCTTCGGGTAAGTGTAAGGCATGGAAAACTAAGGCGATGGCTTCATCCCACGCATTATCAGTACCATGACCATAATACACATTGGCATCGTTAAAACGGCTCACGGCCCAACGTAACATATCGCCAATAGTACGTAATTCTGTCACAGCTTCATCTACAAAGATCTTATCCAAAACGTGCTCCCGCTAGTTTGTTCGCAAACATTGTAACTGAACTCTATTCAGAAACCATAGGATTCAATAGAATACCCGCCATGAATAAAGACGACGACAAAGAAGGCTTGGCGATGTTCTCAGCGCTTATTGATGGAATTAAACCCATCACGCAAAATAAGCGACACTTTCGCATGCCCTTAAAAACCAAACAGGAAATAGAACTGAAAGAGCAGCAACTGCATGCTAACAGTTATTTCTCAGATACTTATCAGCCACTACTGCCTGTACAAGGGCCGATGCGTTGGTTAGAAGAAGGTGTTGACAGTTTAGAGCTCAAGCGCCTCAGACGTGGGGATTACCAGCCAGATTTGCTGCTGGATTTGCACGGCTATCGCCAATCGGAAGCCAAACTTGAGTTAGCGGCACTGATCCAAGCCTGCGTTAAACAGCAAAGCCTGTGCTGCTGCATTATGCATGGTTACGGCAGTGGCATATTGAAACAACAAGTTCCCATGTGGTTAGTGCAGCATCCTATGGTGAAGGCTTTCCATCAGGCCCCTAAAGAATGGGGCGGCGATGCGGCGTTATTAGTGCTGATTGATATTGGTGAGCAACCGCATAGACGTTAGCTCGCTATCGGCTTAGGCTTTAACATTTACTATTTAGCTGAAAAAAAACGGCCCATTTAATGTGGGCCGTTTGTTTTGTAAATAGAGATATTAACCTAGATTAGCTAATACTATGGGGGGCGTGCTGCCATACAATCGACGCTTGCTCGGCATGTTTATCAATGAGCGTAATGCCTGACGTCGCGAATAATGGCGGCTCAACGCCAGCCACTAACTCACTGACTAAGTAGCCCAGTAACGGCATGTGAGCAATCACGAGTACTTTATCCGCTTTGTATAACTCAGCATAAGCAACAACCAAGGCGGCTACATTGGCGGGATCGCCAGAAGGCACAAGATCATCGGCGACTAGCCACTTACGCGGCTCAGGAAAATGCTGACTCAGTTCCTGCCACGTTTGCTGTGCTCGTAAGTAAGGACTAACTAAAACAAGATCGAAATCAGCCACACTGCGAGCTAGCCAGTTGCTCATCAACACAGTATGGTGCCTTCCAACATCGGTCAGTGTTCTGTCTCTATCAGACTGAGCATTAAATCCGGCGTCACCATGTCTCATCAAAAATAGCTGCATATTCTCTCGCGACTCAAACTTGTTTTTGTTTTATCCCAATTGTAGCCCTAAAATCCGTTTCAACAAACCTCACAAGACTTAATCTTTAGTCGATAAACACAAGAGATATTTGCTAAAAACCATTAAGACTATCAATATATAACAAGCTATCGTTACCGGAGTGTCTCTTTGCAAGCCTCTCAGTCCATATATAAAAGTCCAAATGATCACCGCCAGTATCGTTATCTTGTATTAGATAATGCGCTCAGGGTGTTATTGGTTGAAGATCAAGATGCTAGCCAAGCTGCCGCATCTATGGCTGTTGGCGTGGGTCATTTTGATGATCCCGCAGATAGACCCGGCATGGCGCACTTTTTAGAGCATATGCTCTTTCTAGGTACTGAGAAATTCCCAGACTCAGGCGAGTATCACGCCTTTATCAACCAACATGGCGGCAGCAATAACGCTTGGACGGGCACAGAGCACACTAACTTCTTTTTCACCATCAATGAAGAAGTGTTTGCCGACTCCTTAGACAGATTCAGCCAATTTTTTATCGCCCCCAAATTTGATTTAGATTTAGTCGATAGAGAACGCCAAGCTATTGAATCTGAATTTAGTTTAAAACTGAAAGATGATATCCGTCGAACCTATCAAGTACTCAAAGAGACAGTCAACCCACTGCATCCATTTTCGAAATTTTCCGTAGGTAACTTAGTCACCTTAGGCGGAGAACAGGCACAAGTACGTAGTGAATTACTCGATTTCTATCAAAGCCATTACAGCGCCAATTTAATGACCTTGTGCTTAGTCGCTCCGCTTTCCCTTGATGAATTACAAGATTTAGCCTGCCACTATTTTAGTGGGATCCGAAACTTGAACTTAGTGAAAAACTATCCTCAAGTACCACTATTTTCAGAAAAAGAACTGTTGAGGCAAATCGATATTGTGCCGCTTAAGGAGCAAAAACGCTTAAGCATCAGTTTTAATTTCCCAGGAATTGATCACTACTACAAACGTAAGCCTTTGACTTATATCAGCCATATTTTAGGCAATGAGAGTCATGGCAGTCTGTTGTCGTATCTAAAAGAACAAGGATTAGTGAACAACTTGTCTGCGGGCGGCGGTGTAAATGGCTATAACTTCAAGGATTACAGTATCGGTTTACAGTTAACCGATAAAGGGCTAGGCAATCTCGATGAAATTATCAGCTGCTGTTTTGAGTATATTGAACTTATCAAAACCCAAGGCTTAGATGAATGGCGTTATTTGGAGCGTGCAAACCTGCTCAAAATGGCGTTTCGTTATCAAGAACAAGTTAAATCACTCGATTTAGCCAGCCATCTCAGCATTAATATGCATCACTATGAGGTCGAAGACTTGGTCTTTGGCGATTATCGGATGGATGGGCTAGATATCCCTGAAACCATTGAGCTACTTGAGCTCATGGTGCCACAGAATATGCGTCTGCAGCTTATCGCCCAATCGGTTAAAACGGATCGTAAAGCTAACTGGTATCACACACCGTACAAAGTCCGCCCAATTGCGCCACAGTCCCTCGCTCGTTGGCAAGTGAACAATATTCGCCCTGAATTACAGCTACCGGCTGCAAATCCTTTTATTGTCGCCGACTCGATTGCCCGTCCGGATAAGAGCGATGTTGACGTGCCAGTGATAGTTGCAGAATCAACTGGATACCGCATTTGGCATAAGAAAGATGATGAGTTTAATGTGCCAAAGGGTCACATGTATTTATCGCTGGATTCAGAGCAGGCAAGTAAAACACCAAGGCATGCCGCCCTCACCCGCTTATATGTTGAAATGCTACTCGATTATCTCACCGAGCCAACCTATCAGGCTGAAGTTGCAGGCTTAAGCTATAACATTTATCCGCATCAAGGCGGAATTACACTGCATTTATCGGGCTTTACCGGCAATCAAGAAACGTTATTAGCGCTATTAATCCATAAAGCCAGAGAGCGCAATTTTACCGAAGAGCGCTTTGCCCTCATAAAATCTCAGCTACTGCGCAGTTGGCAGAATCAAACACAGGCTAAACCGATTTCACAATTATTTACTAGCCTGACTGTTACGCTGCAAAAAAGCAGTTATGAACCAGCACGCATGGCTCAAATGTTGGAAGATATTAGCCTAGAAGATTTACATAACCATGTACGCGCCTTCTACGAAAAGATCTATCTTGAAGGGTTAGTCTACGGGGATTGGCTAGTCTCTGAAGCACAAGCTCTCGGCAAACGTTTAGAGCACATTTTATCCTTAGTTTCGACGCCGAGCGCCGAGTCCACCAGAGAATTAGTGAATTTAACAGGCCAAGGCACGTTACTGAGAGAACTCGCGATAGATCATCAAGATAGCGCAATTATTGTGTATTACCAATCTGCCGTGGCAACACCCGAAAAAATGGCGCTATTTAGCTTACTGAATCACACTATGTCGTCCACCTTTTTCCATGAGCTGCGTACTGAAAAACAGTTGGGCTATATGGTAGGCACAGGTTACCTGCCGCTCAATCGTCATCCTGGACTTATTTTCTATATTCAGTCACCCACAACTGGACCACTGCATTTATTAGAGGCCATCGATGAGTTTATTGCCGACTTTAATTATGCAGTGATGCAAATCACCAACGAAGAATGGGAAAGCACAAAGGTAGGTCTGATTAATCAAATCATGGAGCACGACGCGAACCTCAAAACTCGCAGTCAACGTTATTGGGTCAGTGTCGGCAATAGAGATTATCAATTTAACCAAAGAGAACTCGTCGTAGACGAAATCACTAAGCTCACCCGCACTGATTTACTCAAATTCATGATGCGTAAAATGCGTACTAAGCACAGCGATCGCTTAGTGTTATTTAGCACAGGTGAACAACACAGAACCCAAGCCGCGCTGATGTCAGACAAAATGATCACGGATCTTAAAGTTTTTAAGCAAACGGCAGAAAAGTTTAATTTCTAAACAAAAAACACTTTTGCTCACACATTTGTGAGCAAAGTTAGGTAAACAAACAGAACCGCTACAAATCAGTCCAACTATAGTCGTATCTTTCAGTGTTGGACGTAATCCTGATGTAAAACATGGCTAGCCCATGTTCTACCACTTCAGCACCGAACAATTTTACTGCATCTACATGCTGTTAAAAGGATTTTCTGCGGACTCTACTTTGACAAACCGCTCACTTTCTGGAAAAGTGATGTAACACAATTGTTTCATGGCATCCTCGGATAATAAGAACAAACACTATGCCTAAAGCACTCTTGAGAATTTTCTTTCTTCTAGCTATTTTCCTATCGACCGCAGAAGCGCAACAATTACCAATCGCTTTAAAAACTGAGTCTTATGGCGTCCCAGAAGGCCTATCCCAGAGTACAGTTACATCGGTCATTGAAGATAATGATGGTTACATCTGGATTGGTACTTTGAACGGATTAAATCGATTCGACGGTGAAGAATTTAAGCATTTTTTTGCACATGATCACTCTGGTCTATCTAGTTCATTTATTCAAAGCCTATTATTTGACAATAAAACAATGTTAGTTGGAACTGACAATGGTTTAAATGTTTACGACTCAGCACTTGAATCCTTCAAAAAACAGGAACAAATAAATGAAGCCATATGGTCTATAAATGACAATGGTGAAATTTATACTATAGGTACTAAAAACAAGATCATTGATATTAGAAAAGATAATTTAGAAATAATAAAAACATATCAAGATGAAAGCTTTAGCTTCATAAAGAAAGCAATTAAGACTAATAACGGCTACATTGTAAGAAATCATGATGGTAAAACTATTCATTATCACGAAGATTCAACAACTACTATTTTATCCCTACAATCTGTAGACATAGTAAAAGGCAAAAGTGGAGTTTATATTTTAACATCAGATGGTATTTATAAAAAAATATCAGAAGACATACCGAAATTTCTTGCTGGTGAGTATACAGGTCTAGCAGTGATTGATGGTCAAGTAATACAAACAAACCTTGAATCATCAGAGGTAACATCAAAAGGTTATGTATTAGAAAAGAAAGAAATCACTAATCAAGTTCAAGCCTATAGGACGAATAACTATACAATAATTCCTTCATTAAATATGGGATTCATTCTAATCAGAGACAGCAGCAATGTTGTAAAGTCCCTAATAAACCCTATCGGAAACATCTGGTCAATAAGCTTATTAGACAATGAACAAATTGTGACATCTGATGATAGTAGTGAAGTAGAAATATATAATTCAAACTTTATCTTCAAGGATAAAATAGACACAGAAATATCAGGACCTAAATATATTATAAGGAACAGAGACTCTTTCATCATTGGAGGTAACAATGGCCTTTATGAGTTTAATGGGGATTTAAAAACAACACTATTAAGCGATAGTATTGTCACTCTATTTAAAAACCAAAAAAGAACCGAGTTAATTGTAGGAACAAGTAAGTCAGACATATACATAATTGATCTACTAGATAGAAAAAAAATTCGTAAACTATCACTAAAGAATAAGCACCCAATATTCCAAATTCAACAGACTCTGGATGGCACACTTCTACTTGCTACTCAAGGTGGATTGGTAAGTATAGATACTAACGGCAACGAAAAAACAATTTTTGATGATGATTTTGTTTATTGCATAACTGAGACACCAAATGAATATCTTTTTGGAACTAGAACTTCAATCTATTCGACTAATAAAGAAACGTTAGAAATCAATAAAATTTATAACTCAAACAAACCAATTTACTCAATCGCAATTGATAATAGTAATGACTTTATGGCATCTTCCATAAATGAGTTAATTTTAAGCAGAAATGGGAAATTACTAACACTAACGACTGACTATGGTAGTCAAGAAGAATACAATAATCAGAGTGGGATATTCTGGAATGGCAGTTTCTTTTTTGGTGGAATAACTGGCGTTAGTGCCATAAATAAAGCCAATGCAATATCTTATATTGAAAACAATGTTATAAACACCAATATCAGTGAGCTTTTAGTATTTAATAAAACTGTTAATATAGGCGATAACCCACTAGAAAAAAGTATATCAAAATCAAAAATAATTGAATTAAAATATTCAGACTATCCATTTACATTGAAGTTCAACTCTCCGAAGTCAAGTCATAAAAATATTGAGTACTTTTATAACCTAAATGGCCTATCTGATACATGGATTACTGCAAAAGGTACAAACTCTGCAACCTACACAAACCTCTCACCTGGTCATTATATTTTTAATGTATTTGGTGAAAACCCTGTCACCGGAGCAAAAGGTCCAGTAAACTCCCTTAACATTTATATATCGCCTCCATGGTGGCTATCTTATTGGGCAAAATTAATTTACTTCATAACTACATTGCTAATAACTTTTTTTATTATTAAAGCTATATTACGAAAAAGAGAAGTGCAACGCCAAATAGCGCTCAGCGAAGAAAGATTAAAACTTTCCCTTTGGGGAAGTGGTGATGAAATGTGGGACTGGGACATAGAAACTGGCAATATTTTTCGCTCCAATATCTGGGGAGCTCTTGAATTTCCCCGTGATGGGCATCGTTCTGGAAAATCGGATGAAGAGAGTAATATACATCCTATGGATCAGGAACGTGTTCGTGAAGCGCTTAATAAGCATTTTTATGGTGAAACAGATCATTTTGAAGCCGCATATAGGGTAAAAGGCAAAGACGACAATTGGGTATGGATCTTAGACCGTGCCAAAATTGTAGAGCGGGATGACAAAGATAATGCCCTGCGAATGACTGGAACGATTAAAAATATTAGTCAGTTTAAACAAAAGGAAGAACAACTAAAACTCTTTGAAAAAGCAATTGAAAACATTTCGGAAGGCATGTTTATCCTCGACAACGAATACCGTTTTGTCGAAGTCAACGAAGCTTGCTGTAAAATTTCATTACGTAACCGAACTGATTTTATTGGCAACTTACTCACATTTGATTTATATCCAGAAACCTTCTCCACCCAAATTAGAACTATGTTAAAACAGCAAGGTCGCTGGGCAAATGAAGTCGAAGCAGCCAGAGGAGATAACAGTCACTTCCATATGGAACTCACTATCGATGCTATCTATGATGAGTTAGGCGAATTATCACACTATGTCGGTGTTTTTTCTGATATATCAAGACGTAAGCAGCAAGAAGAAGAACTTAGAAAATTAACCAATAACGATCTCTTAACCGGACTACCTAATCGATCCAACTTACAAGTGACCTTAAATAACCTAGTGAATCGAGAAATAGCTCATGCGCTTATGGTGCTTGATCTTGATAATTTTAAACGTATTAATGACTCCTTAGGCCATCAAATTGGGGATGCATTATTAAAGCTCGTTGCTACCCGCATTAAGTCCTTACTTCCTAAAAATACCAGTATTTATCGTCTAGGCGGAGATGAATTCGCCATTGTATTAGACAAGAGTTCAGATATAAGCGCCAGCGCTGCGATTGCTAACCGTATTATTGAGGGATTAAAACCTGCATTTGACGTTAGCAATGAACAGCTAGTCCTAGGATTAAGTATTGGCATAGTGCTATTCCCAGAAGATGAGCAAAGCGAGCAAGCACTACTGAGAAAGGCTGACATTGCTATGTACCATGCTAAGTCTGCGGGAGGTAATTGCTACCAGTTTTATTCTGAGTCCTTGAACCAACATGCAATTAGGCAATTAGAAATAGAAAATCTTATCCGTGAAGGCTTAAAAGATGATCTATTTGAAGTTTATTATCAACCTAAGGTTGATCTTAAAAGCGGTAAAATTGCAGGTATGGAGGCTTTAGTCAGATTAAATCATCCAATACATGGTTTAATTCCCCCCAATGACTTTATTCCACTTGCTGAAGAAAACGGTTTGATTGTTGAAATAGGTGAAATTGTCTTACGCAAGGCCTGTTTCGCAGCGCAAAAATGGCGTGAACAAGGCATATTCAGCGGCAGAGTCGCCGTCAATTTATCGTCACGTCAATTTGCACTGCCTGATATTCAACAGCGAATAGAGTCAATATTAAGACTCACTAAACTCCCCGCATGTCATCTTGAATTAGAAATAACTGAGGGAACCGTCATTAAACAGCCTGAAACGGCAATTATTGTCATGCAGCAATTGGCTAAAATGGGCGTCAGTTTAGCACTCGATGATTTCGGCACTGGGTACTCGTCCCTTTCATACTTAAAACGCTTTCCTATTCATACTTTAAAAATTGACAAAGCCTTTGTTGACGATATAGATAAATCTGATCGCGATCTCAAAATGGTCGATTCTATTATCACCATCGCCCATAACATGGGGCTTTCTGTTGTGGGTGAAGGCGTAGAACAAGCAGCACAATTGAACATTTTACGGGCACTTAACTGTGAAGAAATTCAAGGCTATATTTTTAGCAAGGCCATAAAAGAGACCGAATTTACTCAGCTACTTCAAGAAGACATGGTAAAGCCAAACACTAATAGCAACATTACCTAATCATTTAACTCTCAATTTGATTTTGATTTACAACATTGGCACAACAAGTGCAACAGCGCTATTAGTGTCAATAATAAATCAATATTAACTACCCTGAGAGATAATTAGAATGATTAAAGGAATATTAACTGTTGTAGCATTAACATCATCGCTTGCTGCTGTAAGCAATCTTACTTCCTTAGATAGCATAGATACCTTCTCAGCAGTACCAAATGTTCGCTTCAAACAAACTGAAGTTGCTGCCGTACCAAACGTTCGCTTCAAACAAACTGAAGTTGCTGCCGTACCAAACGTTCGCTTCAAACAAACTGAAGTTGCTGCTGTACCAAATGTTCGCTTCAAACAAACTGAAGTTGCTGCGGTACCAAATGTCCGCTTCAAACAAACTGAAGTTGCTGCGGTACCAAACGTTCGCTTCAAACAAACTGAAGTTGCTGCAGTACCAAATGTTCGCTTCAAATCAATTGATGTTGCTGCGGTACCAAATGTTCGTTTTACCGAAACAACTTTTGCTTAATAAAAATTTTTATTAAGGAGCTAAAATGCTGAATTCAATCAAAAAAGCACTTGGTTTATCCAAGCCAGCGCGTAAAAAAGTTAAGTTGCCTGAAGGCTTGAATCACCTTGAAGTGATTTCTGCAAAAGGTTGGTGGAACTAATTTAAGTTCTGTAGCCATGAGTCTAACTCATGTACAGTGATAGTGAATTAAGTTAGCGCAGCTTAGAAACAATAAAGGGAGCATTGACTCCCTTTAGTTTTAAGTGAATATAAAAGTACTAACTAATAGTCATGTAGTCATGTAGTCATGTAGTCATGTAGTCATGTAGTCATGTAGTCATGTAGTCATGTAGTCATGTAGTCATGTAGTCATGAAAATTACATAAAATATTGATAAATTAGCTATTTAATATCCCTTCCTCACTACAACGGATTTTCCTCAAAGCTAAATGGCGGTGTGTCGTAAAGAGCGGATAAGCCAAAGGCCCTAGCACAAAACCCAGTAATGTCCAATGCGTAACAGAAAGGCCTGCGGTAAATGCAGCTAAGCCGAAGTACCAAGCCGAGATTAATGCGATAAAGATAACCAGCAAAGCCACAAACCACCTCTTTAAAAAATAACAAAAAAAATCATAAATATAGGGAAATTAATCCCCATCAAAATGCGGATGCTCCTCGCGTAGTCTTGCTGATTGATGCACATGTTAAATACGCCGTTTTAACAGCAGGATAAATGTACTCCGCACAGTGCAGAAACGAGTAGTGCTCATTCATTGCTACGCTCTCAGTACAGAACACATAGCTCTGAGCACTGATAGTACAGATAGTACAGATAGTACAGATAGTACAGATAGTACAGATAGTACAGAAAACTGAGCACGGCTCTCTCGATCAAGCGCTCGGATTATACAAGATCCACATCTAAGTTATGAACATTTTTTAGGCAAAAACATGCCTTATGGCAATAAAAAAAGCGGCAATGATCTGCCGCTTTTTTGTTCAGCCTTGATTGGCTAAGACATAGATTAACTATGACTTAGATTCACTGAAACTTAGAAAAAGTGCGCGTTTTCTTGAGCCATGGTTTTTAAGCGCTCACAAGGTTCGAATCTGCTACCCAATTGGCTTTGATAACCTTCAAGAATTCGCACTAAGTTCGCGGCGCCCAAAGTGTCAATATAGTGGAATGGGCCACCGAGGAATGGCGGGAAGCCAATACCGAAAATGGCGCCAATATCACCATCTCTTGGCGATGCGATAATACCGTCTTCTAAACAACGCACCGCTTCGTTGAGCATTTGTACGACACAACGCTCGGCAACCGCTTTTGCGTCTTTATTGGTGCCAGGCTTAATGCCTAACACGCCATAAACACTCTCATCGACAGCTTTAGCTTTCTTGCTCGATGCGCCGTATTGATAGAAACCTTTACCATTTTTACGGCCTTTACGATCGTCACCCAAAAGCTTGTCAAAAGCCGCTGGCGCTTTAAAACGTTCACCCAATTCTTTTTCGAGGATTGGTGAAATCTTAGCGCCCACGTCGATACCCACTTCGTCGAGTAAAGTAATGGGGCCCACAGGGAAACCAAACTTCACTAAGGCTTTATCCAGATGTTCAACACTTTGGCCTTCAAGTAATAATTGCGCGGCCTCGTTCATGTAGAGCGCAAGAATACGGTTCACGTAGAAACCCGCGCCATCCTGCACCACTATCGGTGTTTTACCTTGCTTACGGGCAAATGCGACCGTGGTCGCAATGGTTTCTGGCGACGTTTTAGCATGGGCAATCACTTCCACCAGCGGCATTTTCTCTACTGGCGAGAAATAATGCAGACCAATCACGTTCTCTGGACGTGTCGCCGCCTCGGCGATTTGGCTAATAGGCAAAGATGAGGTGTTTGACGCAAAAATAGTGTGCTCACCACACTCACGCTCAATGTCTTTCACCATTTGATGCTTAAGCGCTAAGTCTTCAAATACCGCTTCCACAACGATGTCGGCATCTTTAACGCCTTTATACTCAGTGGTTGTAGTCATCAGTGCCATTAAGTTGTCACGGGCAGCAGGCGTCATATGGCGGCGCTTTACCCCTTTATCCAACAACTTATAAGCGTAGGCTAATGCATTGCTTAAACCTTTTTCGCTGATGTCTTTGACCCTAACAGGGATTTTAGCCTTAGTGGTCGTCACAGAGGCGATGCCTCCGCCCATTAAACCACCACCTAAGATCACCGCTTTTTTCACTTTACGCGGGCTTGCACCTTCAGCGCCAGTTTCTTTCTTCATTTCTGTGGTCGCGAAGAAAATACTGCGCAGCGCTTCAGACTCTTTCGATACCACTAATTCGGCAAAATGACTGGCTTCGACTTCTAGCCCTTTTTGCATCCCCTTCGCAATCCCTTGACGCACGCAGTCAATGATCTTGGCAGGCGCAGGATAATTACCTTGGGTTTTCTTTTCGACCTGCTTAGTCGCTTGATCGAAAATAATGTTACGGCCGAAACTCGTGCCTTCAAGCACTTGATTAACGAGTGACTTCTTAACTGGTTTCGGTGCACGTTTACCCGCAAGCGCCATCTCAACTGCGGTTTGTAACAGAATCGTCTGCGGCACAACATCATTCACTAAGCCCATTTTCAAGGCTTGTTTAGGACGAATTTGTTTACCGGTCAACATCATATCTAAGGCGGTGGTAATGCCGACTAAACGTGGCAAACGTTGAGTCCCGCCGCCGCCTGGCAATAAGCCAAGTTGAACTTCCGGTACGCCGAGCATAGTCTTGCCATCATCGCTACATACCCTTTGATGACAAGCTAAGGCTAACTCTAAACCACCGCCTAAACAGGCACCATGGATTGCGGCAACCACAGGAATAGTTAAGGCTTCTAGCTCATTAAAAACCACATGGCCTTGCTGGGATAAGGCTTTGGCATCGCCCGCCGTTTTACAGGCATCGAGCATAGAAATATCTGCGCCCGCAACAAAAGAATCTTTTTTGCCTGAGATCAGCACTAAACCGCGAATGCTCGAATCACTTTTGATCTCGGCCAGAATCTCACTGATTTCAGGGCCAAACTGCGCTTTTAGGGTGTTCATGCTTTCGCCAGGAACATCCATAGTCAGGATGGCAATGCCGTCGTCGCGGCGGGTTAAATTAAAGGTCTTTTCCATGCCGATTACTCCACTTCTAGTATCATAGCCACGCCCAAACCACCAGCCGCACAGGCTGTTGTTAGGCCAGTTCCACCACCACGGCGCTTAAGCTCACGACACACTTGCGTGATCAAACGGGTTCCCGTTGCAGCAAAAGGATGACCATAGGCAAGCGAGCCGCCGAGCACGTTAAACTTGCTCATGTCGATTTCACCAATGGCGCGGTTACGGCCAAGTTTTTCTTCGGCAAATTTTTTCGAAGCAAACATCTGCATGTTCGCTAATGTCTGCGCCGCAAAGGCTTCATGCATTTCAATCAGGGTAAGATCTTCTAGTTCCATTCCAGCACGTTTCAGCGCCAGTGGCGTCGCGTAAGAGGGCCCCATCAGCATGTCTTGCCACACATCAATGGCGCTAAAGGCATAGCTCTTAATGTAGCCAATCGGTTGATAACCTAAGGCTTTAGCTCGACCTTCACTCATCAGGATAATCGCTGAGGCACCGTCAGTCAGTGGCGTGCTGTTGGCCGCCGTCACAGTACCATGCTGTTTGTCGAATGCAGGGCGCAACTTAGCGTATGACTCCAGTACCGAGTTTTCGCGGATATTGTTATCGCGATCGATAAACTGTTTATACGGCGGCACATGGGCAACCATCACTTCGTCACGAAGATGGCCCGAAGCCCAAGTTTCACTCGCTAAGGTGTGCGAGCGGTGCGCTAAAGCATCTTGATCGGCGCGGCTAATATTGTAGGTTTTTGCCATTTGCTCAGCGGTTTGTCCCATGGACAAGCCCGTTGAGTACTCTGCCACCGCAGGCGGCACAGGTAATAAATCCTTTAAACCTAAACGGCGGAAAATTTGTAACTTTTGCCCAAAGCTACGGGCTTTATTCAGATCGACTAACGCATGGGCTAATTTTTTCGATACACCGATAGGTAATACAGAGGAAGAGTCGGCGCCGCCCGCAATACCGATTTCGATATTGCCTGTCATGATAGATTCGGCCACGTTGACGGCAGATTGAAAGCTAGTTGCACAGGCGCGAGTGACACTATAGGCATCGGTCGACACATTCATGCCAGTACCGAGTACGATTTCACGGGCAATGTTAGGTGCAGCCGGCATTTGCACCACTTGTCCATACACTAATTGCTCAATCAGCTTAGGATCGAGTTCTGAGCGCGCCAATAATTCATTGACCACCATTTTGCCCATATCGAGCGCCGATACGCCGTGGAATGCCGTGGCTTGCTTTGCAAAGGGCGTTCTTAAACCCGCTACAATGGCGATACGTTCACCCTTGGCGTTCGTAACCTGTTGTCTATCACTCATTTGTCACCCTCTTTATGTGCGCAATCGCTGAGAGATTTCAGGCGGCGCTATCGATTTCCGTGTTTGACCCATTGTTTTACGGCGAAAAACGCCCAATAACAGGTCTGACCATTAAAGTGTGATCTGATTCTAACTTCTTGTCAGCAAGTTTTAAACACCTGTTTGTTTTTTTAACACTAGCCAAACCCTAAGGGAATTCTTTACCATAGCTGTTGTCTATAGCCCACACACGTATTTTCAACATAATAAAACGAGTAGCATCATGCCTTTGAGTCGCTTCCACGCATTACGCACTTACCTAAATAAGGTTGTTTTAGGGCAGCCAGTATTGACCGAAAATCTGCTCATTGCCTTAATTGCCAATGGCCACTTATTAGTTGAAGGACCACC
The DNA here is from genome assembly GCF_025654545.1 of Shewanella sp. SM20. Taxonomy (NCBI): domain Bacteria; kingdom Pseudomonadati; phylum Pseudomonadota; class Gammaproteobacteria; order Alteromonadales; family Shewanellaceae; genus Shewanella; species Shewanella sp. SM20. Next base: position 40,323 of record NZ_JAKKRK010000015.1, read on the forward strand.
GGGGCTGGCCAAGACCCGTGCGGTGAAAGCCTTATGTGACGGGGTTGAGGGCGATTTCCACCGCATTCAATTTACCCCAGATCTACTGCCCGCCGACTTAACCGGTACAGATATCTATCGCTCGCAAACTGGCACCTTCGAATTTGAAGCCGGACCGATTTTCCACAATTTAATCTTGGCGGACGAAATTAACCGTGCCCCAGCCAAAGTTCAGTCAGCCTTATTAGAAGCCATGGCCGAAGGCCAAGTCACAGTTGGTAAGCACAGCTATAAGCTACCGCCGCTGTTTTTAGTGATGGCCACCCAAAATCCATTAGAGAACGAAGGCACGTATCCGCTGCCCGAAGCACAGCTTGACCGTTTTCTGATGCACTTAAACCTTGATTACCCGAGCGGCGAGACTGAAATCGAAATTCTGCGTCAATCCCGCAAAGAAGCGCTGACCCACGAATTGCCAACCACTGAGCCGATTGCACAAGCAGATGTGTTTGCCGCCCGTGACGAAGCCATGGAAATCTATCTTGCCGAGCCGCTCGAAAAGTACATAGTCGAAATCGTGATGGCGACCCGTGAGCCTTTACGTTACAGCGAAGACTTAGCTAAGTGGCTTGAGTACGGCGTCAGCCCGCGCGCAACTATTTCATTAGAACGCTGTGCCCGCGCCCGCGCTTGGCTGCACGAGCGGGACTTTGTTTCACCGGAAGACATTCAAGCTGTTGCGCCAAATGTATTACGCCATAGACTCCTACTTAGCTACCAAGCACAGGCCGAAGGTGTCAGCCGCGATCACGTGATCAACCACATCTTAAGTCAAGTTGCAGTACCTTAACGGTGAAGATAAAGGTGAAATAAGATGAGTGACACAGCGCGACTCTCAGCCTCGGTCGATGGCTTGCCGCTTTTTGCCGATGGCTTGCATTTAACCGAGCAAGAGCTGCTGGCGTGCCAAAATATCGCCCGAGCTATGCCTGAGCGTTATAGCCGTGCCCGCGCTAATTTAGCGGGCCATCGCAGCAGCTTAATCAAAGGCCGCGGCATGGAGTTTGCCGAGGTGCGCCACTACCAACAGGGCGACGATGTGCGCACCATTGATTGGCGCGTTACCGCTCGTACAGGCACAACTCACACTAAGTTATTTGTCGAAGAACGTGAGCGCCCTATTTTATTGTTAATCGACTTGAGCCAAAGCCTCTATTTTGGTTCGAGTTTATTGCTGCAATCAGTGCAAGCAGGACACCTTGCGACCACCTTAGGTTGGAATGCAATTAACCATGGCGATCGGCTCGGCGCCTTGATCGCCTGCGAGTCTGAGCATTTAGAGCTCAAACCCCGCAGCCGTCGTCAAGGCATATTGCAATTGATCTCAGGCCTGCGCCGTGTGCACGAAAATCAGCTCAATCATGTTGGCAGTGGCCAGCGCGATCCTGACCATATCCTGCGTGCCTGTCAGCGATTACAACGTATCGCCAAACCCGGCTCCTTAGTTTGGATCGTGACAGATGGCAGCCATTTTAGTCCCCAATGTATCGCGCCTCTCACCGAGCTTAAGCGTCATTGCGATGTGGGTGCCTATCTTATTACCGATCCTCTGCGTCAAGGCACACTGCCGTTACCGCACAACTTTAATTTGCCGGTACGGGATGGGGATGAGAACTTAGTGCTTACCCGCCACAGTTATCAGGCTTGGCTCGACATTCAGTTACGTCAGCAAAACGATTTTATCGCCATGATGCAGCAACTGCGCGTACGCACCCAGCTCATAGATGCGGGGGCTCCCCTAGCCCATCAATTGGAATTATTGCGTTAACTATGGATCCAGCAACAGTGAATTCAGAAATAGCAAATCCACAGGCAACAGTACCTATGCCTTCTACGGCGTCAAACCCAGCCCTTGCACAACTGCAGGATATTATTCATCCCGATCCGATCGGCGCTTGGCCTTGGGCAATCGGTTATTGGCTGGTTTTAGCACTTGTGATTGCCCTCATCACACTCTTAGTTATCTGGCTAAGAAAACGCGCCCGTGACTTAGCGCCAAAAAAAGCCGCTAAACAGTTACTCAATCAGCTCGATAGACAAGCGACTTCCTATGCCTCTGACGTCAACAGCCTATTAAAGCGCACCGCCATAAGTTACCTCAGCAGAGAAGCAATAGCCTCCTTAGATGGCGAAGCTTGGGCGGCTTGGCTAGACAGCTATTTACCCGAGCATAAACGCCAACGTATCGGCCCCTTATTAGCCAAACGCCATCAGGCAACGCCATTGACCTTAGCTGAAGCCAATGAATTGCATCAACTCGCACAGGCTTGGTTGGCATCAAAAGTAAAACTGAGTGCGCCTGAGCCGAATCTTGTTCAAGCTAAGGGCTACATTCAAGCTAGTGGCGACGCTCAAGCTAAAAGCCAAGCGCCAACCCAGCAAACTGACACTGAAAAAGCGGAGGCACAATGTTAACAATTGCATGGCCTTGGCTATTGATATTATTGCCTTTACCTTTGATTTTTTGGCGCCAATACACAGTACAAGTGGATGGTGGCCGGCTGCAATTACCCGGAATAAGCCAAACCGGTAAACAAAGCTTAGCGGCCAACACGCGCCAGAGCCGCAAACGCTACTGGCTGATGTGGTGCCTGTTAGTGCTCGCTATTGCTCGCCCACAATGGCTTGGTGAACCTATCGAACTGCCAAGCCAAGGCCGAGATTTGATGATGGCGGTGGATTTATCCGGCAGTATGCAGATTGAAGACATGGTGGTGAATGGCAAAACCGTCGACCGTTTTACTTTAATTCAGCACGTCGTCAGTGACTTTATCGAGCGCCGCAAAGGTGATCGTATCGGTTTAATTCTCTTCGCCGATCACGCCTATTTACAGGCGCCGCTGACCCAAGACAGACGTTCAGTGGCGCAATTTTTAAAAGAAGCACAAATTGGCTTAGTCGGTAAGCAAACCGCCATAGGTGAAGCTATCGCTCTAGCGGTAAAACGCTTCGATAAAATGGACGAGAGTAATAGAGTATTGATTTTATTGACCGACGGCTCTAACAACGCTGGCAATATCGAACCAGAGCAAGCAGCGCAAATTGCCGCTAATCGTAAAGTTACTATTTATACGGTTGGTGTGGGCGCAGATGTAATGGAGCGCCGCACACTCTTTGGCCGCGAGCGGGTTAATCCTTCGATGGATCTGGATGAAAACCAACTTAAGCATATCGCCGACGTCACCCACGGCCGTTATTTTCGCGCCCGTAACAGCCAAGAGCTAGACCAGATTTACCAAGAAATCGATAAACTCGAACCTGTGAGTCGCGATCAATTAAGCTATCGTCCGCAGGCAGATCTGTTCTACTGGCCGCTGGCACTAGCATTACTGACGAGTCTGTGGATTGCCTTAGGTCAATTGCCACTGTTTGCAGCGCGCCGCGTTAAACCCTCTGTCGCAACCACTTCACAGGGGAACATCAAATAATGAGCCTACATTTTATTCGTCCCGAATGGCTACTCGCACTAGTACCGCTAGCCTTAGCCTTGTTGAGTTTATGGCGGCAACACGAGAGCCACAGCGCTTGGAATCGTTATATTGCGCCGCACTTAGCCAAGATATTGGTCTCCCAAGGTAATAAGAAATCCCGCCGTCCGTTGCATTTATTAGCCTTCACTTGGTTGATTGCGACATTGGCACTCGCCGGACCTGCCGTGAATAAACAATCCTTACCTGTGTTTGCCGCAGAGCAAGGCCGCGTACTGGTGATGGACATGTCCGTATCTATGTTCGCCACCGATCTTGCGCCGAATCGGTTAACCCAAGCTAAATTTAGGGCAACGGATCTCCTGCGTAATCTTAAAGAAGGTGAAACAGGTTTAGTCGCCTTTGCCGGCGATGCCTTTACTATCAGCCCATTAACCCGTGATACCAGCACATTACTCAATTTACTGCCGACCTTAAGTCCTGAGATCATGCCCGTTCGTGGCTCAAACTTAGCGGCAGGCTTGACCCAAGCCAAAACGCTACTGGCTCAAGGTGGGCATATTCGCGGTGATATTATCCTGATGACAGATGGCATAACTGCTGCCCAGTTTGATGAGGCTAACTCGGCATTAAGTGGCACCCAATATCGCCTCGCCGTCGTCGCTTTTGGCACTAGCCAAGGTGCGCCAATCCGTCTACCCGATGGACAATTACAACGCGACAGCAGCAACGAAGTCGTTGTGGCCAGCACTGATTTCGCTCTGCTACAAAAACTGGCCGTGAATAACAAAGGCGTTCTGATCCAGAATCGCACCGACGGTAATGATCTCGCCCAATTACAGCAATGGTTAAGCGATGCTGGCGATGCGAAAGCCACAGATCTTGATGGTGAAACTTGGCAGGATCTCGGTCCTTACCTCGCCTTATTATTACTGCTACCCGCCCTTTTCAGCTTTAGACAAGGAATCGTGACCAGTGTTGGATTTGTCACTCTTGCTGGCAGCTTACTGCTCGCGGCTGTGCCTCAGCCAGCCCATGCCAGTGTCTGGGACAATGCCTGGGACAATGTGTGGAAAACCACAGATCAACAAGCGATGCAGGCCTATCAATCCCAAGATTACGCAAACGCCGCTAAGCAGTTTGAGTCGCCCCAATGGCGTGGCAGCGCCCAATATAAAGCTGGTGATTTTGCGCAAGCACTAAAAACCTTCGAGCAAGATAGCTCAGCCCAAGGCCTCTACAATCAAGGCAATGCGTTGATGCAACTCGGTAAACCCGATAAGGCCAAGGAGCGCTATCAAGCCGCGCTTGAGAAACAAGCTGATTTCCCTGCGGCGAAGGCCAACCTTGAACTTGCTGAAAAGTTATTGCAGGAACAGCAACAACAGCAAGGTAAAAACAAGCAACAGGATAAGAACCAAGATCAACAAGGGGATCAACAGTCCGGTGATCCCCAATCAGGTGATCAACAGTCTGGTGACCAAAAGTCGCAGGATAAACAGCAATCTGACCAAGATAGCGCTCAGAAAGATAAGCAAGATCAAGCAGGGCAAGAGTCTCAGGATCAACAGGACGATGCCAATTCTGAGCAAAGCCCTGAGCAGCAAAAAACGAATGAGCAACAGTCTGAGCAAGATAAGCAAAATGGCAATGCTCAGGACAAGCAGAATGAAGCTCAGCAAGGTCCCGCTGAAGATAAAGCGCAACAGGATCAACAAGCTCAGCAGGAAAATGAGCCGGTAGATAATGAAGCTAAGATGCAAGCGCAGGCTAAAGCCGATGCTGAAGAGCAAAAGTCAGCTGAGCAAGAAAAGCAAAGCGTTGCCGCCAAAGAAGCTCCTGAGCAAAATGCACAAGATAAACAAGAGGCTGCGATGAGTGAATCGGTCGAGGCACCGCCAACCAATAGCGAGCCACTGCCCGCAGAAATGCAACGAGCACTGAGGGGCGTGAGTGAAGACCCGCAAGTGTTACTGCGCAACAAGATGCAGTTGGAATATCAAAAACGCCGTCAAAATGGCCAAATATCAAAGGATAACGAACAGTGGTGACGAGACAATTTTTTATCCTGCTACTCCTTGCCATCGGAGTGGCTCATCCCGCCTTTGCACTTAGCAAAATTGAGGCCTCGGTCGATCGCAACCCTGTGATGGAGGGCGAATACTTTGTGCTCAACATCAGTGTCGATGACGAAGTCGATACCGGAAAGTTTGACACATCCGCACTACTGAAAGATTTTATTGTCGGCCGTACTAGCGTGAGTCGCAGCACGCAAATCATGAACTTCGATGCGGTCAAAGAAACCCGCTGGCAAGTACTGCTCGCGCCAAAACAACAAGGCCAGTTAACCATTCCAGCCTTTAGTATTGACGGCGTCAGCTCATCGCCTATTCCTCTCAAAGTGGTCGAAACCGGTAGCCAGCCCGCGCAAATGAACAATCTGTTCATTGACGCCAAAGTCTCGACCGACGAAGCCTATGTTGGGCAGCTCATTACCTACAAGGTGAAGCTCTATCTGGCGGTAGAATTACAAAGGGGCGTATTGAGTGCACCAGTAATCGAAGGCGCACAGATCAAACAAATCGGAGAAGATAGGGATGGTTCAGAGATAGTCGATGGCCGACGTTACCGCGTGATTGAACGCACCTATGGCATCATTCCCGATTTGCCCGGCCAAGTGAATATCAAAGGTGCAACCTTTGCTGGCGATGTGTTGGTAGAATCCCAACGCCGCGGCGGCATGTTTGGCTTTAATGAAAGCCGCCCAATGCAAGCAGGCGCTCCCTCACTGACAGTTCAAGTGAATCCCGCACCAGCAAGCTTCCAAGGCCAATGGCTGGTTGCCGATTTAGTAGCGCTAAAAGAAAACTTCCCAGAGGATATTAAAAAGTTTACCGTCGGTAGCCCTATCACCCGCACTATTACGCTGTTGGCTTCCAATGCCGATGAAAATAGTCTGCCTGATATAGTGCAAACTCTGCCCAATGAGCTTAAGTCATACCCAGAAAAACCCCAGCGGCAGACCTTTGTGCGCGATGCACAAATTGTTTCGCAGTACAGTATTACTTCGGCAATCGTTCCCAGCAAAGCGGGCACCTTTACCTTGCCCGAAATCAAAGTGCCTTGGTGGAATCCGCGCCTTAAACGTCAAGAAACTGCAACGCTGCCCGCACGTACCATAATCGTTGAAGGTGGTGCTGTCAGTGATACGCCAGCTCAACCAACATGGGAAACCAACTCAGCGGTCGATAAGGGCTGGTCTTGGCTAGCCACGGTTTTTGCTGCGCTATGGCTGGTCACTCTAATCGCTTGGATTATCACCTTAGTCGCTTGGCGCCGCGCCTTAAAAAATCAAACGGCCGCCCAAATTTCAGTAAACTCTTCAATCAGTTCAGCACAATCAGTGACTGCCTCTGGCTTGAAAGGATTAGAGCAAGCCTGCGCCAGTGGCGATGTGAGTCGAATTATGTTGCAATTGCAGCGATATTTCAGTGAGTTACAGCAAACGCCTATGACATTAGATAAGATTGCTGAGCAGTCACCACAACTGGCAGCAGCGATACAGCAACTGCAAATCAAAGCCTACAGTGCGAAGGCCGATAAGAGCCACCATACTGACAGTGCTAATACGAGCAGTGCGAATTCTAACAATACAAATAGCCACTTAAGCGCCGAATGTACCGCCTTACTTAACGCGGTTAAGGCCTGTGAGCATAAACATTCAAACCCAAAATCAGCGCCATTAAGCACACTAAATCCTAAATAAATGATGGGGTTAATGACAAAGAAGCGAGTGCTACTATGCTAAATATTCAGCCAAAAAGCCCAAAGATAAAAAATGTTTGCTAACTGGCGCAAGAAATCCGTCGAGCCTGCGGTCTCTTCTGACATGCTAAGCAAACAACGACGATACAACAGCCTAGTCAAGGCGCTACATGCAGACATTTTCCGCTACGCCTATTGGTTATGCGGCGATAAGCACGTGGCTGAAGACATTACCCAAGAAACCTTCTTGCGGGCGTGGCGCTCTTTGGATTCCCTCAAGGATGATAAAGCGGCGAAAGCTTGGCTGATCACGATTCTTAGGCGTGAAAATGCGCGGCGTTTCGAGCGTAAACAGTTCGATTATTCCGACGTTGAGCAAGATACCTTAGAGGACAATATCTCCAATAGCAGTGAAGAGCAGACCGAGCAATATCTGATCCGTCGACAAATTGGCAAGCTGGATATCGAATACCGCGAACCACTCTTACTCCAGCTCATTGGTGGCTTTAGCGGCGATGAAATCGCCGAGCTGATGGAGCTCAATCGCAACACCGTAATGACGCGTTTATTTCGGGCGAGGAGCCAATTGAAAGAATTACTTGAGAAGAATGATGTGAGAGGTCAATCCAATGGATGAGCTTAAATTTAGACGTCAAGCTTATGAAGATCCTCATAATCAAGATGCTGACTTTCTGGCGCAGATCAATTCAAAGCCAGAAAACCAAGCCCTAATCAATGAGCTTAAAAACCTTGATGCCAAACTGAGCAACGCATTGAAAGTGGATGTGGCTGAGGATCTCGCCGACAAACTCATTTTGCGTCAGCAGTTACAACAGCACCATAAACAGCGCCGGCAAACGTTTTTTTTAGTGGCCATGGCAGCCTCGGTCGCGTTTGTGGTAGGCATCAGCTTCAGCCTATTACGCTTAGGGCCTATTGATTTGGCTGAACATGCACTGGCCCATGTCTACCATGAAGATATTGCCTTGCATGTCGATCAAAATGTCAATTTTAGTCAAGTCAATGCCCAGCTTGCGTCGATAAAAGACTTTGGCAATGCCAAATTTACCCAACAACCGGGCAAAGTGTATTACACCTCTTATTGCGATTTTCAAGGGGTAAAAAGCCTGCACTTAGTTCTTCAGGGCGAACAAAGTAAGGTGACACTCTTTATCGTGCCACTCGAGAAACGTATGGTGTTGGATAAAACCTTCGCCGACGGTAAATATCAAGGGATGGGCTTTGAAACGCCCGATGCATTTATTTTGCTCATAGGTGAGGATCAAGCTGACCTTCGCTATATAAAAGACGAAATCAAGAATATATTTATTTAAGCTATTGTTATAAATTGCATTTAAAAATCAATCTCCGATATTTTCATGTTATCGGAGGTTAGATTTCAATCACACTTACATCTGCTAATGGGCGCACGTTCAAACATCTGGTAGCATGCTTGCCACTTTTAATAATAAAAAGATGGGAAAAGGCAAGATGACGATTGAAACCCCGATTTTAATCACATTTGTTGGTTACTTAGTATTGATGATGGGCATAGGTTTTTGGGCTTACCGTGCTACCGATACTGTTGATGATTATATTTTAGGTGACCGCAAAATGGGCCCCGCAGTGACCGCACTCAGCGTGGGTGCATCTGACATGTCAGGTTGGCTGTTACTGGGGTTACCCGGCGCAGTTTACTTAAGCGGCTTAGGTGCAGCCTGGATTGGCGTAGGATTAATTATTGGTGCTTGGCTAAACTGGTTATTTGTTGCCAAACGACTGCGCATTTATACCCAACTCGCCGATAACGCCCTCACTTTACCGGATTTTTTCGAGAAACGTTTCCACGATACCCAAGGCTATCTCAAGCTCGTTTCTGCAATCACTATTCTGGTGTTTTTTACTTTCTATGCCTCCTCTGGCATGGTCGGTGGCGCGATTTTGTTTGAGAAGGTCTTTGGGCTTGATTACACTGCAGCCCTCGTGATTGGCTCGGCCATCATAGTCGGTTACACCTTTATTGGCGGTTTCTTTGCCGTGTGTTGGACTGACTTTTTCCAAGGCAGTTTAATGCTCATCGCCCTATTGATTGTCCCTTTTGCCGTTTTCGCTCACCCCGAAAGCCATGCAGGTATTGAAACGATTGATCCCGCAATGTTGGCATTGGTCAATGACAAAACCACTGCCATCGGCATGTTATCTTTGCTCGCATGGGGCCTAGGTTATTTTGGTCAGCCACATATTTTGTCGCGTTTTATGGCGATAGGCAGTGCCGATGCCCTGCCCTTGTCACGCCGTATTGCCATGAGCTGGATGGTGTTATCTCTCATTGGCGCGTTAGCCACAGGTATCGCAGGCTCGCTCTATTTCGCCAAAGAGCCATTAGCCAATTCTGAAACAGTGTTTATCCATTTAGCTCAAGCGGCGTTTAACCCATGGATTGGTGGGCTATTAATCGCCGCTATTTTATCGGCAATCATGAGTACTATCGACTCACAACTCTTAGTCTGCTCAAGTGTCATTACCGAAGATTTCTACCGTAAATGGTTGCGCCCAAAGGCCGATGATCGCGAGCTAATGATGGTAGGTCGTTTAGGTGTACTCGCTATCGCTGTGATTGCAGGTGTGATTGCCCTCAATCCTGAAAGTAGCGTGCTTAGCCTAGTGAGTTATGCTTGGGCAGGCTTTGGTGCGGCCTTTGGTCCCGTAGTCTTGTTATCCCTGTTTTGGAAGCAATACAGCCGTAATGGCGCTATCGCCACTATTATTGTCGGTGCATTAACCGTGGTGATTTGGAAGCAACTCACTGGTGGCATTTTTGAAGTATACGAAATCCTTCCTGGGTTTATATTCGCGACTATTGCGGGTATTTTAGTCAGTAAATTCTCTGCTCCAAGTGAAAAAGTAACGACAGAATTCGAACAATTTAAGTCTGCACTCTAATCTAGATATGTTTCCATATGTTTAAAAGCGCACAAGTGTGCGCTTTTTACATTTTGTATCCTTTTAAATACCCTACGCACCATTACAAACCGTTAACTTCAATTGAAACCCATAGCAGCACCAAAAGCCCTTCATATCAAGCATCTGGCCAGACCATTCAAGCATACTAAAGTATCACTCTTGTTTTAAAGACTTTTAATTAACTGAAAATTAACATATTTCACTTCTGGTCGGACTTGTTGAGGGTACATTGAATCCATAAGATGCCGGAGACTAATAAATGGATTTAAATACTTTCGGCGGACTAAGACCGAATAAAAATCCAATACTTATAAAAAATAGAGAGAATAATAATGAAAACATTCAACAAGACACTCATTGCCGTTTCTGTCGCATTAGCAAGCACACAAACCTTAGCTTCAGGTTTTCAACTAAACAGCCAATCAGCAACTGGTATGGGCCGTGCATTCTCCGGTGATGCGGTTATTGCCGATAACGCTTCTGTGTTATCACGTAACCCTGCTGCTATGGCATTATTCGATAAAGATGCGATCTCCTTCGGCTTAACTTATGCCGATATTACTGTTGATGTTAAAGACGTTAACTTTGCCGGTGGTGCCGTTGACTTAGGCAGCATCGATGACGCGGGTAGCTCTAAAATTATCCCTAATATTTTCTACATCCACCCCATCGACGATAAGTTCGCCGTAGGTTTTGCCGCTTTCTCTAACTTTGGTACCGGTACCGATGCCAGCTCACTTTCAAAGAGTTTGCCAGCAGGCTCACCAGCACCTTATGATCTGCTTGGCGAAACAGAAGTAACAACGGTTAACTTTAACACCAGCCTTTCATACCGTATTAATGACATGTTCAGTATCGGTGCTGGTATTGATGCCATTTACGGTGAAGGTCGTTTAACCCGTAATGCGGGCGCGACACCTCTGGTTGACGTCGATGCTGACGGCTGGGCGTTTGGTGGTATTGTGGGTGCCACGATTGAATTAGATAAAGATAACCGTTTCGGTATCAGTTACCGCTTCAGCCCAACAGTGAATGTTAAAGGTGATATCAACACAATCAGCACTAAAGATCTATCTGCCGTTGGTTTAGGTTCAAAAACAGCACTAGCGACAAGCTTTGACAGCTTAGACGTACCCCTTGCGGATATTTTCCAAGTTGCTGGTTTCCATCAGCTCACACCTAAGTTTGCAGTGCACTACACTGCGCAGTACACCCAGTGGAGCAACTTTGAACAAATCACGGCTAAAGATGGCGTAGCCACTATTATTCCTGGTCAAGCGGGTGCAGGTACTCAACTGCAAGCTGGCGACGTTGCGCTGAAAGAATACCAATGGAAAGATTCATGGTTATTCAGCCTAGGTGGTACTTATACTATCAATGAGCAATTTACTGTACGTGCAGGTTATATGCATGACCAAGGCGTTGTGGACGAAATTAGCTCAATTTCATTCCCAGACTCTGACCGTAACTGGTATACAGCGGGTATGAGCTACCACATCAACCCACAAAACACGGTTGACTTTGGTATCGCTTATATTAAAGGTGAAGAAGTTCACCTGATCGAAAACAGCGCAATCGCAGGCCCTGTTAATGCGATTACTGAATCGAGTGGTATGTACTACTCAGTTCAATACAGCTACCAGTTCTAAGATAAATTCCTAACACCAAAAGCCGCATTTTTTGCGGCTTTTTTGTATCTTAAGCATTTATTGCCTAAAGTTAATTCATACTCCTGTAAATGCAGCTACGGCTATGGCTAAAGTCATTGGACTCGGTGGAATTTTCTTTAAAAGTGTCGATCCCGTTGCCTTGGCAACTTGGTACAAAACCCATCTTCAAGTCCCCATTGAAAACTGGGGCGGCGCCGCGTTTTATCACACAGATAAATCAACGCTTGGCTACCATGTTTGGACCCCTTTCGCCCATAGCACGGACTATTTCGCCCCCTCAGATAAAGGGTTTATGTTCAACTTTGTCGTTGACGATTTAGAGCAAGCACTCCTACAAGTAGAGCAAGGTGGCGGTCAACCGATTGGTGGTATTGAAGATTCAGAATTTGGCCGCTTTGGCTGGTTTATTGACCCTGACGGCAATAAAGTCGAATTATGGCAGCCAAGCGCCATCCCTCCTGAAAAATAAAATGCTTTAAACAGATCTTTCAAAACTCATATCTCAACATAATCTCCCCTGCCTTAAGCGGCATCTATTCCGAATAAACCCAGTGCATGACTGAGGTTTATTCGGTATCGTAGACTGAGTTCATCTAATCAAGAGATTCTTTTTATGGAAAAAAGTAACATCCTTCCTGCCCTACTGTTAGGTGGTTTCCTTTGCGCGGGGCTTGTTTATGTAGGCCAGACAGCAAGCTCAGCACTATTGCAAATGAAAGCCATGGAACGCACTGTCACGGTAAAGGGCTTAGCGGAAAAAGAAGTCAAAGCCAATGTGGCAATTTGGCCAATCAATTTCACTGAGGTCGATAACAATCTGCCTAAACTCTACGAGACGGTACAGCAAAAAACCGATCGTGTTGTGGCGTTTTTAAAGGAACAAGGCTTTAGCGACAGCGAAATTACTGTCTCTTTGCCCTCAATTGAAGATCGCCAAGCCCAAGGTTATGTCGATCCCAACGTCAGATACCGTTACTCAGCAAAAGTGAACCTATCGGTTTATACCCCACAGATTGATCTTATGCTGAACACCCGTAAGCAAATGATTAACTTAGTAAAAGAAGGTATAGCGATCGCCAGCCAAGATTATGATAATCGCACTGAGTTTCTGTTTACCGATCTCAACTCAGTCAAACCTGTCATGGTGCAAGAAGCGACTCAAAATGCCCGCGAAGTGGCTGAAAAGTTTGCTAAAGATTCGGATTCTCGCCTCGGAAAAATTAAAAGTGCGAGTCAAGGCCAGTTCACCATTTCAGACCGCGATAGCAGCACACCTTACATTAAACAAATTCGCATCGTTTCCACACTAACCTATTATTTAAATGACTAAATTTTAGGTTTAATTTGAAACTCTGAAGCACGAGGAATAAGGCGCTATAGGCCTTATTCCTTATTCCTAAATTAGGTAAAAACACTACATTAAATTTTTCTAATAAATATTGATTGCCTATTGAAAATAACTCCATTAGAATTTTCTCATAAATTACATCTGGGGTGATATAAGTTATGACATCAATTTCTCGTGCTTTTTTCTTACTGCTGGCACTTTCCAGTACTCAAGCTCAGGCTGCCTCAGTCGAAACCATCGAAGTCCTAAATAAACCCTATCCGAATTGGGTCACCTTAGACGCCACCATTGAAGCAATAAAAGCAGCGACGGTATCGGCGCAAACCTCTGGTCGTATTGTCAAACTCAACTACGATGTTAACGATGTCGTCCCCGAAGGAGCCGCCCTACTGGAAATTACCAGTAAAGAGCAAGGCGCTGAACTGGCAAGCTTTGAGGCTGATCTAGCCAAAGCGAAGGCTTTAAATGTCGAAGCTCAGGCACAATACAAACGTTATAAAGAGCTATTTCCCCAAGGCGCGATTTCTAAGGGCGCGATGGATGAAGCCACCGCCAATGCTAAAGCAACAGAACAAGCCGTCAGTGCAGCACAAGCCCGTGTCATCAAAGCCAACGAATCCTTAAAATACACTGTCGTTTCAGCGCCTTTTAGTGGCATAGTCACTGAGCGTTTTGTCGAACTTGGCGAAACCGTAAGCCCAGGACAAGCACTACTTTCAGGGTTTTCCGCGAGTCAAATGCGCGCCATTACCCAAGTGCCACAGCGTTACATTAACCAACTTAAAAATTCCCCCGAATTTCTCGTCCGTTTAAGTGATGGGCGCGAGTTCACCTCAACTGACCTCACGATTTTTAGTTTCGCCGATCCCGTCAGCCACAGTTATCAAGTGCGAATTAATCTGCCAGAAAATGAAGCCAATCTTCAACCCGGTACTTGGGCAAAAGCTTCCTTTAAAAATGGCGATCGGGAAAAAATCCAACTGCCCACCTCTACACTGCTCACAATGAACGAACTGAGCAGTGTTTACCTTAAACAAGGCGAAGCCTTTGTGCTGACCCAAGTCCGTGTCACTGAGCCCTTAGATGGCGAGGTAGAAGTGCTTGCGGGCCTTAAGTCGGGTGACAAGGTGGCCGTTGATGCCTACCAAGTGTTGCTCAGCAAGAAGCAATAAATTCCCTAGCGACTTAAGCTTTGTCGAGGTTGTTTTATGAAACATGCTCCAGTACCACAAACCACACTTGGGATTTCCGGACGAATTGCCGCTGCCTTTCAAAATAGCGCCATCACGCCACTATTAGCACTTCTCGGGCTCTTACTTGGCTTATTCGCCATTTTGGTGACACCAAAAGAAGAAGAGCCACAAATTGATGTCACCTTTGCCGATGTGTTTATCCCTTTTCCCGGCGCGACACCCACGGAAGTTGAAAACTTAGTCACCCTGCCAGCGGAACAAGTGATCTCCGAAATCAAAGGCATAGATACTCTGTACTCGTTCTCCCAACCCGATGGCGCGCTGATCATCGTCATCTTTAAGGTCGGCGTTGCGCGCAATGATGCCATCGTCAGCCTATACAACCAGATTTATTCCAATATGGATAAATTGCCAAGGGGCGCTGGCGTGGGCGATCCGCTAATTAAACCCCGCGGCATCGATGATGTGCCCATTGCCAGTTTGACCTTGTGGTCTAAGGACAGGCAAGTGTCTGCTGAGCAGCTAACCCATGTCGCCCTTGGGTTAGAAACCGAAATTAAGCGTATTCCCGGCACTCGCGAAATCGATACCGTTGGCCAGCACGATATGGTGGCCAACATACGTATCGATCCCGCCAAGATGAACAGCTTTAATCTGACCTACGATAAGTTAAGACAAAGTCTGAATGACAATAATATGGTCTCTATGCCTGTATCCTTAGTGCAAGGCAATCAAGAGATTAAAGTTCAGGCTGGGCAGTTTTTACAATCCATCGACGATCTCAAGCAATTAGTCGTCAGTGTCTATCAAGATAAACAAGGCAAAACTATTCCGATTTATTTAGCGGATATTGCCGAAATCAGCTTAAAAAGTGATATCCCGAAACAGAGCGTTTGGCACGCAGATAAAACCGACATTTATCCCGCCGTCACAATCGCAATTGGTAAACAAGCAGGCCAAAATGCCGTCGACATCGCCGACAGTGTGATTGAGCGGATTGCTAAGGTCGACAATGTGTTGATCCCGGCAAATGTCGAAGTCACAGTGTCACGTAACTATGGCGAAACCGCGGCGGATAAATCTAACACCCTTATTTTAAAACTGATTTTTGCCACCAGCGCCGTAGTCGTACTGGTCTTTTTAACCATGGGCGCACGCGAATCCTTAGTCGTAGGTGTGGCCATTATTATCACGCTGGCGATCACCCTTTTCGCCTCTTGGGCGTGGGGATTTACCTTAAACCGCGTGTCCTTGTTCGCCTTGATTTTCTCCATCGGTATCTTGGTCGACGATGCCATAGTCGTAGTAGAAAACATCCACCGGCATATGGCGCTCGGCAAAAAGTCCTTTAGTGAGCTTATTCCTGTGGCGGTCGATGAAGTCGGTGGCCCGACGATTCTGGCGACATTTACAGTTATAGCAGCCTTGCTGCCGATGGCTTTTGTATCGGGCTTAATGGGGCCTTACATGAGCCCAATCCCCATCAACGCCAGTATGGGCATGTTAATTTCCCTCGTTGTGGCATTTGTGGTCACTCCTTGGCTCAGTCGTAAACTGCTGAAACATAATGACCAACACGATACTGCCCAAGCCTCGCACGAGGATGAAGCTGAAACTAAGATGGTGCGCCTCTTTACTCACTTAATTGGTCCTTTCCTGCTGGGTAAAAATGCCCGTAAGGCAAGAATAGGACTGTCTGCCGGCGTATTTGTGTTGATCGGTATCGCTGTCGCGCTCCCCGTGGGTCAGCTCGTGGTACTGAAAATGCTGCCCTTCGATAATAAGTCCGAGTTTCAAGTGATGGTGGACATGCCAGAAGGCACTCCCGTAGAGCAAACACAAAGAGTATTACAGGATTTGAGTCGCTACCTAACAACCGTCCCTGAGGTCGAGCATCTGCAATTGTATGCGGGCACTAACGCGCCAATGAACTTTAACGGCTTAGTGCGCCACTATTTCCTGCGTCACAGCCAAGAGCTTGGCGACATCCAAGTGAACCTAGTGGATAAGAAACACCGCAATCGCGACAGCCACAGCATAGCGGTATCGGTGCGAGACGAACTGCAGCAAATTGGCGAGCAATATCAAGCCAATATCAAAGTGGTTGAAGTTCCACCAGGGCCGCCAGTGTGGTCGCCGCTGGTTGCAGAAGTGTATGGCCCAAGTCCCGCTATCCGCGAGCAAGCCGCATATGAGATGCAGGCGCTGTTCCATGAAACCAAAGACGTGGTCGATATCGATATTTTCTTGCCCGCCGCCCAGCAAAAATGGCAAGTGATGATCGACCGCAGTAAAGCCAGCCTGATGGCCGTGCCCTACAGCAATATTGTCGACTTGATTGCCACCTCAGTTGGCGGCAAAGATGTGAGCTATTTACATCAAGCCCAGCAAAAACAACCGATACCGATCCGCCTGCAATTAAACGAAGGCGCGAAAGTCGATTTAGAGCAAGTACTGAATATGAAGTTACTGAGCCAAACGGGGCAATCTGTGCCTGTCTCTGAGCTGGTGACCATCAAACGCGGCAAAATCGATGCACCAATTATCCATAAGAATATGATCCCTATGATCATGGTCGTCGCCGATATGTCGGGGCCACTGGACAGCCCACTCTACGGCATGTTCGACATGGCGGGCAAAATTGATGACGCCGATGGCTTAGGGTTTGATCAGCATTATATTCACCAACCCACAGGGCTAGACTCGGTCGCCGTGTTGTGGGATGGCGAGTGGAAAATCACCTACGAAACCTTTAGAGACATGGGCATCGCCTATGCGGTCGGCATGATCGCCATTTATCTCTTGGTGGTCGCGCAGTTTAGATCGTATCTGGTGCCGCTTATCATCATGGCGCCAATTCCACTGACTGTGATTGGCGTAATGCCTGGACATGCCCTGCTCGGAGCACAATTCACCGCGACGTCCATGATAGGCATGATAGCGCTGGCGGGGATTATTGTGCGTAACTCGATATTATTGGTCGATTTTATTAATCAAGAAACCGCATCCGGCGTGCCCTTTGAGCGGGCAGTGATCCACTCTGGCGCCGTGCGAGCTAAACCTATCATGCTGACTGCATTTGCAGCCATGATAGGGGCATTGTTTATTCTTGATGATCCGATTTTCAATGGCTTAGCGATCAGTCTGATCTTTGGTATTTTTATCTCGACCATACTGACCTTAGTTGTCATCCCTGTGCTGTACTACACGGCCATGAAAAACCGTATGAATACTGTTCAGATACAAACACAAAATTAACCACAACAAAGGCCATCACCAAGATGGCTTCAAGGAGTAAGGTATGTCATTAGAACGCAGTATTATGGCTTTTGCCGGATTTATGGTGTTACTGTCACTGGTGTTAACCGCCTATGTGCACCACAACTTTCTGTGGTTAACCGCATTTGTTGGCGCTAACCTATTCCAAAGTGCTTTTACCGGTTTTTGTCCTGCCGCCATGGTTTTACGCAAATTGGGTGTAAAATCAGAGGCTGAAATTGCTAAACAAAGCTAAGCCACATACAGTCACTGCTTAAGAGTTAAAATAAGAGATAAGAGTTAGGTGAGCAAGTACACGCTTGGCCTAATACAAGCGTGCCAAAAAGCCATCAAGGAGAGATAAAGTGACCCACAACCTCGTAACCCGTGGCCAAAGCCTAATGCGCTTAGCCCTATTAAGCTTGCAATCACTGGTACTCATGCCACTGCTGCTAATGCCCATGATAGCCAGCGCCGCCGACCAAGATCCTGCAATCGCATGGGATAAAATTGCCGCAGGCGCTATGGTGCTCGATGTTAGAACGCCTGAAGAATTTGCCGAAGGTCATTTAGCGAATGCGGTCAATATTCCCTTTGAGCAAGTGACAGAGGAGTTTGCTAAGCGTGGCATCGCCAAAGATGCTCCCGTCGTCTTGTATTGCCGTAGCGGTCGTCGTAGCAGTATTGCGACCGAAGCCTTAGTCGCTGCCGGATACACCCAAACCTATAATGGTGGCGGTTACTCCACCTTAGTTGAGGCGCAAAAAACACCCGCTAAGTAATTTACTACCATCGAATTGGCTCTAGTGTGGGGAAGTAAGGATAAATCACTCAAATACTGTCACCTAACTCAAGTCATTCAAGGTTTAACGACTAAAAGCGCCCTAGGGCGCTTTTTTATTGTCTAAATAGAATATCGAAATTAAGCAGAGGTAAATAAGTAAGCACCTACCCACAATCATTTTTGAAGAGACACATAATCCATCCTAAAAATGAGTGGCAGATTTAAAAACACAAAAAGATGTCGTTAACCTGCAGTTGGCACAAAAATAAATCACCTTAAGGTTGCAGCACTGGCGTATTGACACCGCTGCAACCTATTGTAAGCAGGGGAAGTGAACCTCAACGCTCTACATTCTTGCAAAAGGATGAGAGAAAAGACGCATTAGCCCCCCGAAGTATTACCGGGCTCTTGAACTTCAAACGGGTCTTTAACAAGATCTTGATGAGGTTTAACGGCCTTGGTACCTGGCAATAGTTCAAAACTAGGAGTAAATCTAACCAAAGAACTCCGCAGCAAATCAAACGGCTTGCGGTCACCTTCAAGCTTAGCTTTACCTTCCTTAATCAACTGGTCAAATGTTGCTTTCCCCCCCATAACGGTTTCTAGGTCTACACGGTTGACTCTAATAGTCAGATCCGGATTCTTAGCCAACTGTCCCTTGATGTTCGTCAGTGTTGAATTGCTTAGCTCAACGATAAACATCTCACCATTATCAGGCGTGATCAGATTAATGACAGCCTTGACTCCCTCCACTTTGGTGCTATCCATGCTGATACCCATAAAATTCAACCAAAGCTCGGTGGTCATACCGCGAATGGTATCCGGACCGCTAGATTTGGGTGGTACACCACTTGGCAGACCATGGCGCAGTTCATAGGCTGCAGCCAGGAAGCTGTTACGCACGCTCGGGCTTTCCTTCTGATAGCCTATCTGCTCATAGACATCTGCCAACAAGTCTTTGGCAGAAACATTCTCAGGTTCGGCATAGACTAATTTATTGAGGATCTCAACAGCTTCGAAATACTTGCCCTGATCCTGCAGTTGCTTACCCTTAGTCATTATCTTCTTAGCGCCACCCATCATCTCGACATAAAGCGGTGCTGATTCTCTGGGTGAAAGCGGCATCAGAGTCGCCGGGTTTGCATCCCAGTAACCAAGGTATCTGTTCATCACAGCACGGCTGTTATGCTCGATAGAACCGTGGTAGCTATGGGCCGCCCACTGTTCTTGCAGGCTCTTAGGTTGTTTATAGACGTTGTGGATTTCGTTTATCGTCACACCTTTGTTCGCATGGTGCAGTACGTTGTTGTTAAGGTGACCATAAGCATCACGCTGGGTGCGCATTATTTCCTGTATGCGTCCGTTACCCCAACGTGGCCAACTATGTGCAGCGAACATGTATTCGGCCTCAATACCGTAACGATACAGTGCCACATTGATGTGCTTGGACCAAGCCAGTGCATCACGCACTAATGCGCCACGCAGGGTGTAAATGTTGTGTATGGTACCGGTGATGTTCTCTGCGGCCCAAAACGCTTTTAGCTGCGGGAACCAAGTATTCATTTCAGCAGGCGCTTCGGTGCCAGGAGTGCTTTGGAACTCCATAATGACACCATCAACAGTCAGCGTCTCGAAGTCTTTTTCTATATAGCGTGACGGTTGAATTAGACCTGTATTCCCCGAAGCGGTATTTTTCCCAATTGATTGATCAACATGACCAAACGGGCTACGTGGAAGTAGCACACCGTATTGAAAGAATGAACGGCGGATCATTGCATTGCCTGCGTAAACGTTCTCGGAAACAGCATGTTCCATAAAGCCACTCGGCGCGATGACTTGCACCTTGCCACTCTTGACATCGGCCTCGTCAATTACACCGCGTACACCACCGTAATGGTCCAGATGAGAGTGCGAATAGATCACCGCGACGACTGGCCGAGGACCGAGTTTTTCGTTGATTAGCTTCAATGCTGCTGCGGCAGTTTCCTTCGCAGTCAGCGGATCAAACACGATCCAACCCGTATCGCCCTTGATAAAACTGATGTTGGCAAGATCGAAACCACGGACCTGATAAATCTTGCCCGGAACCACCTCATAAAGGCCATAAGCCATGTTCAAGATGGCCTGGCGTTGCAACGAAGGGTGGATGCTATCAAAATCCTTGCCCTGCAGTAGGTATTCGTAACTACCCATATCCCAAGCCACGTTGCCAGCCTCGGCCATAATTTGCTTATAGGATGGCGCGACAATGAAACCCTTCTTGGCCTCCTCGAAATCACGCTTATCTTCAAAAGGCAGGCTCTTGCGCAGGCCATTCTGCAGTTCGACCGTAAACGTCGACGGCATTTTACCTTTGGGATCGAAATGCTTACCTTCCATGGCACCAGGGTCTACCAGCACGCCACCGCCACCTGCTGCTAAAGTGTCACCGCAGATCAAGAGCGTTCCGACCAAAAACAGGCTAAACACATTTTTATGTCGCATATGATTTCCTTTCAAGTTTGAAGAGTAAAATAGCAAGCAGACATCTTGTAAAGTACTCATACGCGTTTATCTCATAAGACCTATACAGTCTTTAAGGCCAGTAAAAATGCGTATTTTTAACTACATATTAGTTATCAGCTTCCTAAAATATAACATTCGACAAAACGCGCATGTGCGGGTTCCAAACCTATTATGTCGAGCTGTAAAACATAAGTCATGTCAAAAATGTTAATCGAATGTAAGGATGGCACAGGTGCACAAATATTTTTATTTTTTCCTTTGAAACTTGATCAAAGTCATTAATTTAGTGCAAATAAACAGTATAAAAATCGGATATCATGAATATAAAAAACCCGTTTCTACACCTAATTCAAGAATAAATGCGTATGCAGGATTAGAGATTAGAACTGAAAAAACTACCTGCATTGGATCAAAAAAATTATTAACGTTCACCACGAGTATCATCCTGAAACGATGGAAACTGAAGTGGTCACACAATACTTAACCTTCCTTATCCATAAATAAAATATGGCTCTCAATACGCAAAAAGTTGTGCTCAACACATTAATCTATTTGTTACGGAATCATCTGTATCATAAGCTTGGAAATTTAATTTTTTTGCTATGCCACTAAGCAGCGATATTTATTCACCTTTTTATCACTTTCAGAAGTCTTATAACGGTTAAATGAACTTGTTAGCCATGACAAACAGATAATGGAGCAGTGCTATAACGGAAGATTGTGGATCTCAAAATACCTAAGATTACCTATGCAAAATATTGATATTCAAAAATACTTAATAACACGGTACATAAAGCCCAAATAGCTAAACGTGTTACCAACGTACTTTAAAGTACAACGTTGCAATCCAGTTATTTCAAACTGACCGAGATATTAGCCGTCGTCAATCAATTGGCAACTGCCACCCTATTGACAGCCTTTTGCAACAATTTCGCATAATCAATCACTTGAGAAAATCTTCTCATTATGATGAAAACTTAAAGTTTGTTTTTGTTATTTTTAATCACAAAAAAATATATATATAAATTTCAATGCATTGATAACGGTAAAATCAATCAAAAGCCCTCATATGAAGTCGTAAATTCGTATTCACTTATTCACGTTTATCACATAAAAAAACAAATATTTTAATAAAATTTGGTTACAACTCGTTACAACTTGAATTTATATGCACTATAAATGCCTATTAAATCTAATCACTTACCAACCGCCATACCGTTAACAATTGATTTACAAATGCTTTGGTCGCAGATAAATTCACTAACCGAGTAGCATCTGAGTCGTAGTTATTCTTATGAAACATAAAATAATAATGATTAACACTAAATTGACCATGGAAGAAGAACATGACAATCAACAGAACCACTAAAATAGCGTTAAGCCTTTCAAGCTTAGCTATTGCGATCTCAGCCGGTGTACAAGCAGCACCACAAGCCCCAGGTTTTGCCGCAGCATTACAAGCACAAACCTCCCCACTGCCAAAGCGTTACATTGTGAAGTTTAAAAACACTGATGCTGCGGCCATCATGTCAGCCAATAGTGTGCAATCAACGAGTGATCTGCAGTCACTCAATGACGCGACAACAGATACGCTACCAACCACAATGAATTATCAGCCACAAATGGCTGAAATCAGTGCCCAACATACCGCATTAAATAAAGTACAAGCGAAGGAAATGAAGCGTATCGGCCGCAGTAACAGTTACTCGGTGAAACTCGATGCCAAAGGGATCAATGCCTTAAAAACCCGTGCTGATGTGGAATATGTCGAAGAAGATATGCCACGCCGCTTTCTAAGTGAAAGTACGCCTTGGGGCCAAACTTTTGTGGGAGCAACCCAGCTAAGCGACAGCCAAGCGGGCAACCGCACTATTTGTATTATCGACTCAGGCTACGACCGTAGTCACAGCGACTTAGGTGGCAACAATGTCACAGGGACCAATAACTCAGGCACAGGTAACTGGTTTGAGCCGGGCAATAATAACGCCCACGGTACCCACGTTGCGGGGACGATTGCGGCGATTGCCAACAATGATGGCGTGATCGGCGTTATGCCAAATCAAAATGCCAATATTCATGTGATCAAAGTGTTTAATGAATCTGGCTGGGGCTACTCTTCATCCTTAGTCGCTGCCGTAGACACTTGTGTCACCAACGGCGCCAATGTTGTCACTATGAGTTTAGGTGGTTCAGGTTCTAGTACCACTGAGCGTAACGCTCTGGCCGCCCACTATAATAATGGTGTTCTCCTGATTGCTGCTGCGGGTAACGCGGGGAATAGCACTCACAGCTATCCAGCATCCTACGATGGCGTCATGTCTGTCGCCTCGGTGGATAACCATAAAGACCACTCAGCATTCTCCCAATACACTAACCAAGTGGAAATATCAGGCCCTGGTGAAGCCGTTCTATCGACTGTTACCCGTGGCGAAGGCCGTTTAGCCGATATCACTATCGGCAGTCAGTCTTACTTTGACTCAGGTGTCGTGCCGCACAATCGCCTGATATCCTCTGGTGGCAGCTATGTCCCCGCACCATTTAACGGTACCAGCACTGCAACTTTGGCAGAATGTACCGTTAGCGGCACAAGCTTCAACTGCGGCAACATGACCAATAAGATTTGTTTAGTGGAACGTGTTGGTAATCAAGGCACTAGCTACCCTGAAATTAACGCAGCTAAAGCCTGTAAGAATGCAGGTGCCAGTGCGACGATTGTTTACAGTAACGCGGTATTACCCGGCTTACAAAACCCCTTCCTTGTCGATGCTAACAACGAAATCAATATGGTTTCTGTATCTGTTGATCGTGCAACAGGCTTAGCATTGCGCAATCAACTGGGCGCGACAGTCACAGTCAGCAACCAAGGCAATAAAGATTACGAGTACTACAATGGTACATCTATGGCGACACCGCATGTGTCAGGTGTTGCGACCTTAGTGTGGAGCTACCACCCAGAGTGTAGTGCGGCGCAAGTCCGTAACGCATTGAAAATGACCGCCGAAGATCTTGGTACTGCGGGTCGTGACAACTACTATGGCTATGGTTTAGTTAATGCAGTTGCAGCAAAAGCCTTCCTAGACGCATCTTGTACTGGTCCAACGGGTCCTGTCGATCCAACCGAACCGGGCGATAGTGTTCTGGTGAACGGTGTGGCGAAAACAGGTTTAGCAGGCGCAACAGGTGAAGAATTACATTTTTCATTTGAAGTTCCAGCAGGTGCAACTAACCTAGGCTTTGTGATGAACGGTGGCACAGGTGATGCAGACTTGTATGTGCAATATGGCGCGGCGCCAACCACCACTAATTACGATTGCCGTCCGTATAAAAGTGGCAATAGTGAGTCTTGTCCAATCACCAACGTACAATCAGGCACTTACTATGCCATGGTGAAAGGCGATTCGGCTTTCACTGGTGTGTCGTTAACGGCGAGCTACACAGCGTCTAATGGCGGCGGTACGCCAACGAGCTATACCAATACTGATAACTATAATATTCCTGATAACAAAGCGGCGGGGATCACTAGCCCAATCACGGTTACTCGCACAGGTGATTCAGGTACTGTGACTGCAGTCGTGAACATAGTCCACCCTTACATTGGTGACTTAAAAGTGCAGCTGATCAGCCCTTCAGGAAAAACGGTTACCCTGCATAACAACACCGGTCTTGGTGCAGACAATATCAACAAGAGCTATACCGCAGATATGACAGGTGCGAATTCGAACGGCGTATGGAAGTTAAAAGCCGTAGACAGTGGCCGTGGTGATGCTGGCTATATCGATAGCTGGGAACTGAGCTTCAAATAAATCAAAATCGATACTCTTACTGATACTTAAAAGTGATAAACGGAAAGAGCCTGCAATTGCAGGCTCTTTTTTACAAAACATGTTATTCAATATCTTTGAGAATTTCAGGCTCAATCAACACGCTGGTTTCATTATCCGATAACCAAATTTGGCCTTCACTAATCGAAACTTGCAATGCCATATTACGCCCAACAAAGGCTTCCATCGCCGTGACGGACTCTTCGGCAATATTCCACACTTTTAAATTCTGATAACGCTCTAATGCCTGCTGATTCTGTTTCCACCAAATCGGTACACTGCGACCACCATAGGTAAAGAGCTGCACGACTTTGGCACGGCCGCTGGCCTTTCGCAGCCATTTTTCATCGGCCTGACCAAACTCAACCCACAGCTCAATTTCACCGGATAGGGTTTTGTCCCATAGCTCTGGCTCGTCATCGACGCACAGACCTTTACTAAAACTTAAGGTTTCGCTGGCATTCACAATAAACGCGAGTAAACGCACCATCATGCGGCCATCGGTTTCGGAAGGATGCTGTGCAAGCGTCAATTGATGGTCTTGGTAATAATTCCGATCCATATCGGCTATCTGTAAATTGACTTTAAACACGGTCGCCTTGAGGGCCATAGTCATCCTAAATGCAGAGTGAAATCCTGAAACAGCGAAATCCTAAAATAAGGCTGCCGAGTCTACCTGAGACTCAGCATTAGCTCAAACGAACAATAGAATACGCCCATGAAATCGAACATAAAGTGCAATCGAACAGAAGATTAAATCGAACCCAAGGCTGAATCGGTAAGAAATTAAATCGCACCGGGTCGCAGATGTTTAGCCATGGGGAAATGGGCTTTCAACAAGCTGATTTTTTGCGTATCCGCTACCAGTAGCATGCGCGTACCCAGCTCATACTGTTGACTCAACTCACTGAAAGCGGGTAAAAAACCGCGATCTGCGTCGCGGCGAACAAGTTCAGCGAGTTCAACGCTTAAATCACCTTGGCTGTATATACAATCGAGGCGCTGCAATAGCGGCATGGCGGCGAGCGGCAGTAAGTCCACAGAGGTTGCATCATCCAACAAAAGGATTTCGCCGCGGCAGACTAAGTTATTAAACGTATTATGGTAATGCTCAGTGGTACGACTATCGAAACGGTCGCCATTGGTATCGAAAAAACGCTCCCAAAATAAGCGGCGTTTCGAGGTTGAATCGAGTTTATCTTGTACTTCGACGCGTCTATCGGCGACAAAATCGAATAACGGTTTGAGTGACTGCGGTAGGCTAGATTCTAAACGCGAGCGAATCGTGCGTGCAAATACCGGTGCAGCGCCCGCAGTGCTGATCGCGACCACTAAACGACCTCTATCCACAATAGAAGGAGTGATAAAGCGGCAAAAGGCCGGATTATCAACGGCATTAACCCAGATACCACGCGCGGTAGCTAAGGTCGCTAACTCTGCATTAAGACTGTCGTTTGCCGTAGCTAAATACACCAAATCATAATTTTGAATGTCGGCATGGACGACTTCACGCTGGGATAACAAAATGCGGCCAGCATCTGCATAACGTTGCACTTCAGGGTTCACCTCTGGCGCTACCACGTGGATATTGGCTTCAGTACGTGTCAGCAGTGCTAACTTACGGCTAGCCACATCGCCCGCGCCCACCAGTAGAACATTCAAATTAACCGTATCGACAAACAAGGGAAAATATTGCATTAGAAGAGATCCTGAACGCTTAGTCCTGCACCACTGGCAGTTGACGCTGTACCCAGCCCTTATAGCCACCAATCATAGAGGCAACGTGGGTGTAACCCATAAGTTGCAGATTATGGGCAGCCAAGGCGGAACGCGCACCACCCGCGCAGTAGAGTAATATGGGTGTATTTTTATCGGGGAAACGCGCTTCGATATCACGCTCTAAAATACCCCGGCTTAAATGTTTCGCTTGGGGTAAATGATCTTGCAGCCACTCACGATCCTCACGCACATCAACAAGGTGCCAGCGATCATCGGCCTGATAAGCTTCGATTGTCACTTCGGTGATATTAGGCAGAATAGCGTCAACAAGGGCGGAAAATGCATTGGGATGATGCATCACTAACTCCTAGATAAGATATTGAATGACATGATGAATGTCAGCTTATCAGCAAAGTGTAATCTTCTCATCCTGCAGACGCAATCTTTCAGCCTCACCGCAAAGCTGAGAAGGTTGCCAGTGAAAGGCTAGTTATGGCTTTCGCTGCGCTCTGAGCTACATTGCCAGCAAAGCTCAAAACTGCCTTCATTAGTCTCATGGCATTGCACACACTGCCATTGCGGACTTTCAACATCCAACGCATTCAATTGAACTTGTGCCGACACGTATTGGGACTCACCTACCCATAACTCGACGTTTTGCATCCCAGTAGGGAGTTCACCAATGCCGCCTAATAACGCTTCACCTCTGAGTTCAACATGAATGCCACAGGCCTCCAATAAACCTTTCCATGTATGGGCCTGCAATAAATTACCACCAGCAACTAACACTTTACGTTCTTCCATGCGACATCCTACGGCTACAACTCTCTGGAATATGGGTTGCCGACATCCTACTGCTAAATAGCCGAGGCTGTCGAGCGCTGATTTTTACATCAGTTGTTAAATAAATTAACATTTACTTTTTACAGCATAACTGACTATAACTTTGTGAGTTTGCTAGCAGAATGTCAGATACGCCTCAAAATTGATGCAAAAAAAAGCCACCTCGTCGGTGGCTTTTTAACTCCAAATTAACCTTTAAGGCATCATAGGAGGTTGATCTGCGCCTTCTTTCTCAATCTCAACTGGCATCATGTGTTCACGATTGATACCCAGTTTAACGGCCAAGAAGCTCGCCACATAGATAGAGGAATAAGTACCCACAAAAATCCCCAACAGCAATGCAGTCGCAAAGCCATGGATCATAGTGCCGCCCTTAAGGAACAAGGCCACAACAGTCACCAAAGTCGTGCCCGTTGTAATAATGGTACGGCTCATAGTTTGAGTGATTGAAATGTTAACTATTTCTTCAGGATCGCTCTTACGCAGCTTAAGGAAGTTCTCACGGATACGGTCAAATACCACGATAGTATCGTTAAGTGAGTAACCCACCACCGTCAACAAGCCCGCCAATACGGTCAAGTCAAATTCCAATTGAAATAACGAAAACACCCCTAAGGTCACGATGACATCGTGCGCCAATGCCGCTACAGAACCAAACGCTAAGCGCCATTCGAAACGAAACGACACATAGATCATGATACAAATCAGCGCGACTAATACCGCCAATGCGCCTTGCTCTGCCAGTTCTTTACCCACTTGTGGGCCAACAAACTCAACACGCTTCTGCTGCACTTGTGGGTCAACTTTCTGCGCGGCTTCCATGACAGACTTAACCTGCACATCGCTCTTAACGCCTTCTTTCACCTGTAAACGTACAAGTACGTCACGGCTAGAACCGAAGTTTTGCACGATCGCACCTTCGGAATCTGGCGTCGTCAGTTGCACACGCAGCGCATTCAAATCAACCGGCTGAGTAAACTCCATTTCAACAACAGTACCGCCAGTGAAATCAAGACCCCAGTTAACGCCATTAGTTGCGAGCGATACCAGCGAGCCCAGCACTAACACTGCCGACATAATGCTAATAGGCAGTGCATGGCGGAGGAAGTTTACTGTATGTTTTAAGGATAAAACTTCAATCATTGTCACTTCCCCTTAGATAGACAGAGTCTTCACGCGCTTACCACCCCAAATCGCGTTAACGATTGAGCGAGTACCCACGATGGCGGTAAACATAGAAGTCGCAATACCTATCATTAAGGTCACAGCGAAGCCTTTAATCGCACCAGTACCTACGGCAAACAAAATGAGCGCAGTGATGAAGGTGGTGATGTTCGCATCGGCGATAGTTGAGAAAGCATTACCATAACCTTCATGGATAGCCTGCTGTACGCTACGTCCGGCACGAAGCTCTTCACGAATACGCTCATAAATCAGCACGTTGCCGTCAACCGCCATACCGACCGTCAACACCATACCGGCAATACCGGGTAGGGTTAACACAGCGCCAGGGATCATAGACATAACGCCCACAACCATGACTAAGTTTGCGGTTAAAGCCAGGTTAGCAATAAGCCCAAAGCTACGGTAGTAAACCAACATAAAGAGTAAGACAACTGCCATACCCCATACCATAGCTTGTACACCGCTTTGAATGTTTTCAGCACCTAAGCTTGGACCAATGGTACGTTCTTCAACAATTGATACAGGAGCAATCAAGGCACCCGCACGCAGTAATAGCGCAAGGTTTTGTGCTTCACCATGACTTAAGCCAGTGATCACAAAGTTACGGCCTAAACGGGCTTGAATGGTCGCGACAGAAATCACTTCTTGGATTTTCTGCATCTTAACGCTGCCATCGGCATTGCGATCACCACTGTCTTTATATTCGATGAACAAAGTCGCCATAGGCTTGCCTATGTTGTCTTTGGTCACGTCAGAGAAAATGGTACCGCCTTTAGCGTCGAGGTTGATACTGACCTGAGGACGGCTGTACTGGTCAAAGCTAGGTTGTGCGCCAGTGATATGGTCACCCGTCAACATCACTTCTTTCTTCAATATCACAGTGCCACCTTCGCGGCGCTGATACACTTCAGAACCTGCAGGTACACGGCCTGATTGCGCAGCATTCGGATCGGCTTTGTCATCCACCATGTGGAATTCAATTGATGCGGTTGCACCTAAGATTTCCTTAGCGCGAGCCGTATCTTGCACACCTGGCAGCTCAACGATAATGCGCTCAGCACCTTGGCGTTGTACCACAGGCTCAGCCACACCTAACTCGTTAACACGGTTACGAATGGTAGTAATGTTTTGTTGCAGTGCTTCTTCTTTAATCTGCTTTAGATAAGCTTCACTCATCACAGCTTGCAGCGCGAAATCTTCGCCACGGCTAGCGTCGGTGAACACCATATCTTTATTGCGAGTCTTAAGAAAACGCTCGGCAGTCGCTAGGTTTTCAGCATCACGGAACTTGATTTCAATTCCAGTGGCATTAACACGAATACCAGCATAACGAATGGTTTCTTCACGTAATTGTGAACGGAAATCAGCAACTTTAGCTTCTTCCATCTTACGAATCGCTTCGCCCATGTCCACTTCCATGAGGAAATGCACACCACCGCGAAGGTCAAGACCAAGCTTCATTGGGCTGCCGCCCATGGACTCGAGCCACTTAGGCGTCGCAGGCGCTAAGTTAAGTGCCACAGTAAACTTGTCACCTAAGCTGTCAGCAATCAGTTCTTTCGCCAGTAGCTGTTGATCCGCATTTTGCAAACGGACCAACAACTGACCTTTTTCAAGCTCAGAGCGCTTTACCGCAATGCTCTTACTGGCTAACAGCTCGTTCACACTGGCTTGGGTAGATGCTGTTACTTCGGCACCTCGAGTCGCCACCACTTGCACCGCGTGATCTTCACCAAAAAGGTTAGGTACGGCATAGAAACAACCTATGGCGATGACGAGCATCACCATAATGTTTTTCCACATTGGGTATTTATTTAACACGCCTGAGCCCTCTTGGCTTACAACGACTGGATAGAGCCCTTAGGCAATACAGCTGCAATATAGTCTTTTTTGATCGTGATTTGTGTTGTGTCGTTCAAGCTCAGTAACACGTAATCGCTTTCGTCGCTGATTTTTGCAATCTTGCCTAAAATCCCACCACTGGTTAACACTTCATCGCCTTTGCCTAATGAAGACATTAGATTTTTGTGCTCTTTAACGCGTTTTGATTGCGGACGGAAAATCATGAAATAGAAAATCAGGCCGAAAATCGCCAGCATGAAAATCAGTTCCATCGTGCCGCCACCTTGTGGTGCGCCGGCAGCGCTTGCATATGCATTTGAAATAAACATAGTTTTTCTCTTCTTATTAGCAAAAAATCAATCGACTAACTCTGGTACTTCGCGACCTTGACTGGTATAGAAGTCGGCCACAAAGGCGTCTAATGTACCCGTCTCAATCGCACCGCGCAAACCTTCCATTAACATTTGATAGTATCTCAAGTTGTGAATGGTGTTTAAACGCGCACCCAGAATCTCATTACAACGATCTAAGTGGTAAAGATACGCCCGTGAATAATTTTTACAGGTATAACAATCACACTTAGTATCAAGTGGTGACGTGTCATCTCTATGACGCGCATTGCGTATTTTGATCACACCTTCACTCGTAAACAGATGACCGTTGCGGGCATTACGGGTTGGCATCACACAGTCAAACATGTCAACACCACGACGTACACCTTCAACTAAATCTTCTGGTTTACCGACCCCCATCAGATAGCGAGGTTTGTCTGCAGGAATTTGCGGGCAAATATGCTCAAGAATGCGATGCATATCTGCTTTAGGCTCACCGACGGCCAAACCACCGACGGCATAACCGTCGAAACCAATATCGACTAAGCCTTTTAAGCTTTCGTCGCGTAAATCTTCATACACACCGCCCTGAATAATACCGAAGAGTGAGTTAGGGTTCTCTAAACGGTCAAATTCATCACGCGAACGTCTTGCCCAACGTAAAGACATCTGCATTGACTTGCGCGCTTCATCTTCAGTGGCAGGATACGGGGTACATTCGTCAAAAATCATCACCACATCACTGCCCAATGCATCTTGAATTTGCATTGATTTTTCAGGATCTAAGAAGATTTTTTCACCATTTATGGGCGAACGGAAATGCACACCTTCTTCGGTGATCTTACGGATATCGCCAAGACTAAACACTTGGAAACCGCCCGAGTCCGTTAAAATAGGACGCTGCCAGTTCATAAAGTCATGCAAGTCACCGTGCTTACGCATGATTTCTTCGCCTGGGCGCAACCATAAATGGAAAGTGTTACCGAGCAAAATATCCGCGCCAGTGGCACGGACTTCTTCCGGTGTCATGCCTTTCACTGTGCCGTAGGTTCCTACCGGCATAAAAGCGGGGGTTTCTACCGTGCCACGATCAAAAATTAACCGACCACGGCGCGCACGCCCGTCGGTAGTGTCTAATTCAAATTTCATAATTCACCTCGCCAGATAAACAGTCTGACTACATTTTTAATGGCTAATGCCATTTTGATTAACAATAGAGATGGGGACAGCGTTAAAAGGTTCAATCTTTTAACGAAAAAAATTGCCGCACAATCTCACTTTGGGCGGCTATTTTAAAACAAAATCTTGGTCTAGTGGGCTTTTTTCGTCACAAACATCGCATCGCCATAGCTAAAGAAGCGGTATTTTTGCGTGATAGCATGTTGATACGCCGCCATAACATGATCAAAACCGGCAAAAGCACTCACTAACATGATCAAAGTTGATTCAGGTAGATGAAAATTTGTCACCATAGCATCGACCACTTGGAATTCATAACCTGGGTAAATAAAGATGTCGGTATCGCCGCTAAAAGCTTTGAGCTCGCCAAGGCTTGCGCGTGCCGCACTTTCTAAGGAGCGCACTGACGTCGTCCCTACGGCCACCACACGTTTACCCGCAGCTTTGGTTTGCGCGATTAAATCAACCACATCCTGCGGCACATTCGCCCACTCGGAATGCATCTTGTGTTCAAGAATAGTATCGACACGCACTGGCTGAAATGTTCCCGCGCCCACATGCAAGGTCACAAACGCGACATTCACGCCCTTGGCTTTTAATGCATCGAGCATGGCATCGTCAAAATGCAAACCCGCCGTTGGCGCGGCAACTGCGCCAGGATTTTGGTTATACACGGTTTGATAGCGCTCTTTGTCGGCATCTTCATCGGGTCTATCGATATAAGGAGGCAAAGGCATGTGCCCTACTGCTTCAAGCACTTCTAAGATGGTTAACTCGGATAACAACTCAAGTTCAAACAAAGTATCGTGACGGGCGACCATCTTCATCTTATAGCTACCGTCGAGATGGATTAACGAATCCACTTTAGGGGATTTAGAGCTGCGAACATGGGCGAGGATGCGCTTATCATCAAGCATACGCTCGACTAAAATTTCTAACTTACCGCCACTGGCCTTTTGACCAAACATGCGCGCGGGGATCACTCGGGTATTGTTGAACACCATTAAATCACCGGGATTAATCATCCCCAGCAAATCGGTAAACTGTTTGTCGCCTAACGCACCAGAGTTGCCGTCTAAGGTTAACAGACGGGATGCGTTACGCTGCGCCATAGGATAACGAGCGATCAGCTCATCGGGGAGATCGAAAGAAAAGTCTGCAACGCGCATATTGGCCTCTAGATAGCTTAGAACGGCGGCTAGTCTATGGTTAGAGGCCAATAAGATCAAGATTACTTATTGCCAGTGTCCACTTCTTGCTCGGGTTCCACTGGATTGATGCCATCTTGGGGCTGATTGTCATCGGCATCGAATTTTAGCCGCGAGCGACTAAAGTCATCCATGCTGAAACGGTGTTGTTCAAAGGGAATTTCTATTAGCACTTTTTTGCGCTTCTGCTGCTCGTCTTTACCAAGCATTTTGGTGAACCAGTTCCACATCATCCATGATCCTAAAAAAGGTTATTGATTTTATTTCACTTTCCCTTATCGATTACTATGTCAACGTTTAAGTAAGCCATAATTATTCACGGCGAATCAAATGTCATTATCAATAAAAAGTGAAAAAATACTGCATTTTTAGCTTCGGCGCTTTCCTAAGCGCGCTTGTGCATGATACCGTGAACCGACGTGGTTAACCAAGCACAAATAATGAACTTTCTTACACACTTACATCTCGCCGACATCAGTAAAACCCACCTTGCTGCCAACGTAGCAGGTAACTATATTCAAGCGCCAATTGCGCAAGCCCCAATGGAGTTACGCCAAGCTTTATGGCTAAACCAAGAGATTAATACCCTCTGCGCCAGCCATGAATTGACGATTGAATTAATGGAAGCTTTCCCTGCGCCCTTAAGAAGCATAGCAGCAGAACTCATGGCGGTGAGTTTCGATCACTATTTAGCTTACTATTGGGAAGAATACCACCACCAACCCTTAGATGAATTCAGCAGCAAGGCCTATGACGCGTTAGATGCTTTCGCCACGCAAGGCGTTGATCCATACCATCCAGAGGCATTATTTACACTCTTGCCCACAATGCGCAGCGCCGATTGGCTAGGCAGCTACACCACCGAAAAAGGATTACAACAAGCCTTAGCACAGGTGGCCAAACAGCATCCGCAAGCCGCACTGTTTAAAGATGCCCATAAAGTCGTCAATAAAATGCAGATAGAAATAGAAACCGCGTTCCGCACTTTTTATCCGCAGCTGATGGCTTATACCCGTATTTGGAGCCGTAAGACACCTACAGAATATTTGCCCTCCCCCCTCTAAGAATAAGCAAGCATGAGATTATGCTGTGTGCCTGCGTAAATTTTGCTAGTATGGCCGCGCAAAAATGAGGACAAGATGCAGATATTTGATTACCAGCCCCCAGCAGTTCCTTGGCTAGACATACGCTATAAAGATAGAGATCTGATTATCATCAATAAACCTTCGGGATTATTGTCTAATCCGGGTCGAGCTGCTCACACCTTCGATTGCGCGTTAACCCGCTTACAAAGCCTTTATCCAGAAACTATTTTAGTGCATAGGCTCGACTGCGCGACCTCGGGCATTATGGTGTTCGCCCGTAATAAAAAAGCGGAGTCGCATTTAAAAACGCAGTTTCAAGATAGACAGAGTAAGAAAGTCTATATTGCCGAAGTGATGGGACATGTGCAGCAGGAACAGGGCATTATTGACCTCGCGATAGTGCCGGACACTGAACATCCGCCCTATCAAAAAACGCTACAGGCGGGAGATACTGGCGGCAAAAGCGCCCTCACTCACTACCGTGTATTAGAGCGCCGAGAAAACAGCACCTTAGTCGAGCTTTCGCCAGAAACAGGCCGCACCCATCAATTGCGTGTGCATATGCTTGCCCTAGGCCATGCGATTTTGGGTGATGAGTTTTATGGTGATGCCGAGGTTATCAAGGCCAAACCGCGTTTATGTTTACATGCACAAAGCTTAAGTTTGACCCATCCCTATTCGGGTAAACCGCTGTTTTTTAGCAGCAAACATCCATTTACTGAATAACTTAAGCCACTCGCTACAATTCCATAAAAGCAAAAGGTCGCGGCTTAGCACTGAGCTAAATGCGACCTTCGTTATTTACTGATTCGACTGTCGTCGTTTAAGCGACGCGTATACCTTGACCAAAATCGACATCAGCCGCTAATTTTTCCGCTTGGAAATAGCAGCCCTGCTCATTACAAAATTGTAATTGCTGCGACGATGTAACGATAAAAAATTCACCAAAGAAATTGCCGCCAACATCTTCCAGCTTATGGCCCTCAGGAGTTTGCGTCATATAGACTTCATCTAAACTATGGCAGCCATCACTAAACCAAGTTTCTAAAAAATATTTATCGTCTTCTTTATAGAGGGTAATTTTGTCACCCAATAAAGGACGCCCATCTAACCAACGACCTATAATTTCACGATTTTGCATATCTGTCTCCCGCCAATGAAGGCGACGGCGTTTTTCAATCCCAGACATCCTGATATCCTTATGCAATACCCAATCACCTAAAGTGAATGTCAGTTGTGGTAGTACATTAAGCATAGAACCCATTTAACTCTTTACTCCCCACAGCAGCAAATTACTTCAAATCGTCCGTCAAATGTAACTTTTTGGTTAATTTAAATTTGCTAAATATTTAAAATATAAAAGATAAATACCTTTGACTAATTAATCGGCAGTGTAGCTCAATCTAAAAATAAAAACGCGATCTTTATCACTATTTACTTATCGCTAAAGTAAAGGCAGCTAAAAGACTTATCTTCCTAGATGAATGAGTTTGTTACATCTTTTATTGCCAATTTTAATAGGGTTTCTGATATAACCCATAAGTGAATTACCGCACAAATAAGACCAAGTGATATTTCAATATCCCTACAAAACAAAAATAAAGCAGGAAGCGCTATGCATAACATTCATCGTCGTCACTTTCTTAAAGCAGCGGGTGCCGCTACCGCCGGACTCGTCACAGCCAATATTGCCCTCAACGCCTACGCCAGTAGTGTTGCCCCTAAACCGCAAACGGGTAAATCCGTTATCGGACTCATAGCACCCAAAATGGACGTGGTTCGAGTTGGCTTTATCGGTGTTGGCGAGCGTGGCTTTAGCCATGTCGAGCAATTCTGTCATTTAGAAGGCGTTGAACTTAAAGCCATTTGTGATACTCACCCAGCGGTGCTGGACAGAGCAGTGGATCATATCGTTAAACAGAATCGGCCAAAACCGGCTGTCTATACTGGTAATGACCTGAGCTATCGCGATCTCTTAAGCCGCGATGATATTGATATTGTGATCATTTCTACTCCATGGGAATGGCACGCACCTATGGCGATAGAGACGATGGAAAGCGGTAAACATGCCTTTGTCGAAGTACCGTTAGCACTCACAGTAGAGGAATGCTGGCAAATTGTAGATACCGCCGAACGCACTCAGAAAAACTGCATGATGATGGAAAACGTCAACTACGGCCGTGAAGAACTTATGGTTCTCAACATGGTACGCCAAGGTGTGTTTGGTGAGTTGCTCCACGGTGAAGCCGCTTATATCCACGAGCTACGTTGGCAGATGAAGGAAATAGACCATAAGACGGGCTCATGGCGAACTTATTGGCATACCAAGCGCAACGGTAACTTGTACCCGACCCACGGTTTAGGGCCAGTATCCCAGTATATGAACATCAACCGCGGTGATAGATTTGATTATCTAACCTCGATGAGTTCACCCGCTCTTGGCCGTGCGCTCTATGCTAAACGTGAATTCCCCGCCGATCATGAGCGTAATCAGCTCAAGTACATCAATGGGGATATCAATACCAGTCTGATTAAGACCGTTAAGGGCCGGACCATCATGGTACAGCATGACACTACGAGCCCAAGACCTTACAGTCGCCACAATTTAATCCAAGGGACAAATGGCGTGTTTGCGGGTTTCCCGAATCGTATCGCCGTCGAAAATGGTGGCTTTGGTCAGAGTTACCACGAGTGGGATATGGACATGCAAAAGTGGTATGACAAATATGATCACCCTCTATGGCAACGCATAGGTAAAGAAGCTGAGATTAACGGCGGCCACGGCGGCATGGATTTTGTGATGTTATGGCGCATGATTTATTGCCTGCGCAATGGCGAGGCCTTAGATCAGGATGTGTACGATGGCGCGTCTTGGTCGGTGGTGAATATCTTAAGTGAACATTCACTCAATGACCGCAGTAACTCAGTCACCTTCCCAGATTTTACCCGCGGCGCATGGCAAACGGCCAAACCCTTAGGGATTGTCGGCGCTTAAGCAGCGGCTTTCACCAAACTCATCATTTTGATGGGTTCACCATAAGGATAAGTGCCTCGGCCTTATCCTTTTTCTTAAATGAAGCCTAGAGATGCCCGCACCATCAATAGCAAGTAATTAGGGACAAGCAATTAGGGGCAATAAACTCATGATAAGAAACCAACTATAAACGCTAATAGTAGCCAATTTCTTTGATTTTCAAAGAAAAATCACCACTCTGCTGGGCACCAATCACTAGTCCTAGACTACAGACTTGGCTTAAATCTATTGCCACTCGGGAAATCGGTTTACCCCGACATTGGGGCAAGAAGTCACTGAAGGGAATTTCTATCCGCTGCCAATTCAAGACTCTAGCGCCACTCACGCCAAACGTTTGATGACTTGGCGCGGGCATAGGCGCTTGATAAACCGTGCTTTGGGGTGTGTCGACATCCTTTAGATTCACTTTATAATCTTTAGGTCGGTCGCCATCGAGTTCGACATAGATCCCAGTAAATCCACTGACATCTATAGGGCTAAACTCACAACGCACTGAAGCAAACCCGCCGCCATTTGCCAGCGACACATGGCCACTAAACTCACCATAGCCTAAAGGTGACACCGTCATCTTACTGCGGGACAAACCGCCCATCACAGTGTCATTTATTCCATACCAGGGCTTTGCGGCATCTAGCACTTTAAAATCAAAAAAGATCATAACGACTCCCATAAAAAAAGCAGCCACCTAAGTGACTGCTTCCATAATACTTTTCAATACGAATAACAGCCCTCGTTAACGCAGTTTAGCTTTATTCTCAGCGGCTTCACAAGCAGCAGCGGTAAAGATAACGTCAGTAGAGCTGTTCAATGCGGTTTCGGCTGCATCTTGAACCACACCAATAATAAAGCCGACAGCGACTACTTGCATGGCGACATCATTAGAAATACCAAACAAGCTACAAGCCAGTGGGATCAACAGTAATGAACCACCCGCCACACCCGAGGCGCCGCAAGCCGAAATAGCGGCTACAACGCTCAATAACAATGCGGTGAGTAAATCGACTTGAATGCCCAAGGTATGCGCCGCAGCTAAGGTCAATACCGTAATAGTGATCGCCGCGCCGCCCATATTGATGGTGGCACCTAAGGGAATAGAAACTGAGTAAGTGTCTTCATGCAGATTTAATTTTTCACACAGCGCCATATTCACCGGAATATTCGCCGCACTCGAGCGGGTAAAAAATGCCGTCACGCCACTTTCACGCAGACAACGAAATACCAACGGATAGGGATTACGTTTAATCTTCACGTAAACAATTAAAGGATTAACGATTAAGGCAATAATGGCCATCGCACCTAATAATACTGCCAATAACTGCGCGTAACCCGCAATTGCGGCAAAACCGGTTTCAGCAAACGTCGCAGCAACTAAACCAAAAATACCAATAGGTGCTAAACGAATAATGAAATGCACCATTTGCGAAATGCCGTGGCTCATGTCGGCAAATACTTGCTTAGTCGAATCGCTAGCATGATGTAAGGCTAAACCTAAACCCACACCCCAAGCAAGAATACCAATATAGTTGCCCGTCATTAACGCATTCACAGGATTATCAACCAGTTTAAATAATAAGGTATGGATTACTTCACCAATACCTTGTGGAGGACTTGTGCCTTCCACACCAGCAACCAAAACTAAAGTCGTGGGAAAAATAGAGCTTAAAATCACAGCAGTTAACGCCGCGGCAAAGGTACCCAATAAATAGAGGATCACAATTGGGCGCATATTGGTTTGCGTATTTTTCTTTTGATTGGCAATCGACGATGCTACTAAGATAAATACCAGTATTGGAGCAATCGCTTTTAGTGCTCCAACGAATAAACTGCCTAAGAAAGCGATATCTTTTGCGCTATCGGGTGAAAAACTCGCTAACACCACACCAGCGATAATCCCTAATAAGATTTGTAATACGAGACTGCCATTAGCCAACTTAGCTAATAATGATGATTCTTGTTTCATGGTTTAACCTGTCGTTATTATATTTCGGTTGAGATCCCCAACGCGCACCTTCGGAAATGAGGCCAATAAGGTTTTTATAGGATGTGACTAGACTTGTCTAGTTTTGCGGGGAAATAAGCTAACTAAATTACCCTTGTCCCGCAAAAAGCATACAAAAAACTAACAAGCGCCTTATTGGCGCTGCTTCATGGCTAAATCGGCACCACGCAACATTGCATCAATCAACTCGTGGGCATCGAACTTAGTCAGCGCTTC
The DNA here is from genome assembly GCF_025654545.1 of Shewanella sp. SM20. Taxonomy (NCBI): domain Bacteria; kingdom Pseudomonadati; phylum Pseudomonadota; class Gammaproteobacteria; order Alteromonadales; family Shewanellaceae; genus Shewanella; species Shewanella sp. SM20. The sequence goes on from NZ_JAKKRK010000015.1 coordinate 79,740, forward strand.
ATTTGCCCCCACTTGGTGGGCCTGACTCACGCTTATTTCGCTGGATAAAGACGTGTGTAAAATGATGTATGCCTTGGCGGTCAGTGGATTATCACGCACCTCAAACGCCAGTTCATAACCATCTAGTCCCGGCATCTCGATATCACTCACCAGAATATCTATGGGATGATGCTCTAGTGCCGCTTGTTCCATCATGACTAAGGCTTCTTTACCGTCGGCAGTCACTCGATAAGGGATGTTGATCATATCAAGGGCATCGGATAACTGCTTACGTGCCACCTTAGAATCATCCACTAACAGGATATTCATGGGTTTGAGTTTCTCACGCTGCACATCGGTCAAGATTGCCCGATTTGCCTGTGGGTTATTCGGGAAAATTTTCGACAACAATAACTCAACATCAAGCAATTGTACTAACTGGTCCTCAAAACGAGTCACACCAGTCAAGTAAGCATTCTTACCCAAATTGGCAGAAGGCGCCTCAATATCGCGCCAATTACATTCAATAATCTTATCGATACCGCGCACTAAAAAGCCAATGATCATCCGCTGACAGTCAGTGATGATGATGTAGCATTTTTCCCGCTCTTCAGGAGCTATCGGCCGATAGCCAATCGCAGCCGCCATATCTATGATAGGAATCGTATGGCCACGAATCGTTGAAGCGCCAAGAATCGTCGGATGAGATTGGGGAATTTTGCTTAGCTGTGTGTACGGCACCAGCTCACGCACTTTCAACGTGCCTAAGGCAAACACTTGAGTCTGTGATAACCGAAACAGTAGTAATCCCTGTGACTGACTTGCCTTACTTTTCATAATTAGATAAATAACTCACTAAAAACAACCTTCGGATAGCTTAACCTTAACACAGTAAAATTTTGATGACTAAGGTCAAACGAATGAAACTATTATTACCTATTTATTAATAGGTTCGACGCCAATCGCCGACAAATACTTAGTCTTGCAATGCATACAAGACATCAAAGGCAAATTGATCCCAACCTTCGGCAGTAAAAGCGATATCGCGAATATTACGAACTTGGCTCACCGCATGTAATGGCGCTGCACCATTGACCATCAAGTAATAGGCCATGATAAGACTGGTGCGATCCTTGCCAGAGCGACAATGGATCACTACAGGCAGCTCATCGGCTTCACATTGCTGAATAAAAGCGAGTGCCTTGGGCAACTGAGCGACACAAATCGCCACATCCCCATCTTGGGGCGGCACATTGCGCGAAAAGGGAATACATTCGTAACGTAAATCAAGCTGCTTAAACGCACTCGGCTCGCAGCCCTCGCCCCCATTGACCGACAGAATGGCACCAATACCGGCCTCTTTGAGCGCTTGTAAATCCCAAGGATCTTTATTAGGGCCACTGCGCCCTGCGACTTTACCTTCAACTAACCAGAATAAGTGTTGCATAAACCTTACCTACGACAAGTGAGATGACAAGGAACGCCAGAGATAAGCTAAGAATAGCTTGTTTCCAACGACTTAAGATTTTTTACCCCAAAATTCAGCATTGGCAGGCGGTAACTGTTTACGTTTTTTTTTACCCATACCTTCAGGCTTGGCGACAGGTTTAGCTTGTTCTAACAGTTCGGCTGGCATTTCATCATCGGCTTCAAAACCGACAATTTGCTCACGCACTAACTTAAGCTTGTTCTTTTTCTCTATCACGCCAAAGTGGTGATAATCCTCATGGGAAATCAAGGTCACTGCTAAGCCTGCTTCACCGGCGCGGCCACTACGGCCAATACGATGCATATAATCTGCAGGGCTCCTTGGTAAATCAAAGTTGATCACCACAGGCAGTTTATCGATATCGATACCACGGGCGGCAATATCGGTCGCAATTAACACACTGATCTCGCCATTTTTAAAGCCATCGAGCACCCGCATACGCGCACCTTGGGCTTTATCGCCATGGAATACTTCGGCAGTGATCCCACGTTTAGACAGCTTTTGCGCTAAGTGATTACAGGTATTTTTGGCACTCACGAAGATCAACGCCTGTGACCACTGATGTTCTTTAATCAGATGCGCCAATAATGCGGTTTTCATCGGACGATTAACCGTAATCACCCGTTGATGAATCGTGCTTTCTTGCTCACTTTGCAATTGATATTCAAGTGGATTATTAAGCAGTTTTACCGTTAACTCACGGACTTCTTCAGGGAATGTCGCAGAGAATAATAAGGTTTGTTTCTTGGCGGGCAAAGCGTCGAGCACTTGAGCTAATTCTTCAGTAAAACCAAGGCTTAACATGCGGTCAGCTTCATCTAGCACTAAGGCGCTGACACGATTGAGTTTAATGGCATTACTCGACAACAGATCTAACAAACGACCCGGCGTTGCTACTAGGACGTCGGCGCCAGAGCGTAGACTCTGCATTTGCGCATTCACCGACACACCGCCAAACGCAGCGACAATTTTTAGCTTGCCATTAAGATGTGAGGCATAGGATAAAAAGCTGTCGGCGACTTGTTGTGCTAATTCACGGGTTGGGACTAAGACCAAACAACGAACATAAGCGCCTGTCTTATCCTCTGTTTTTGCGTCAACAAGTTGTTGCAACAGCGGCACGGCAAAGGCTGCCGTTTTACCCGAGCCCGTATTAGCACCGGCTAACACATCGCGCCCCGCAAGCACAGCGGGGATCGTCGCCGCCTGTACTGGTGTGGGCGAAACATACGCTAATTCGGTTAATCGATTTAGCAAAGGTGCAATAATGCCGAGTTGGGCAAAGCTTGCCGCAGAGGAAGAAGCCTGAGTCATAGAAAGTTTAACTGCTCACCAATATCTTAATAGGCGGCTATTCTAGCTTAAATATCGAGGCAATGCTTGGCAGTTTCCAGCGTTAATAACTGCTGTTTCATCGCAAGCCCATAGGCGTAACCCGTTAACTTGCCATTTTTGCCTATCACTCTATGGCAAGGCACGATAATCGCAATGGGATTGGCACCATTGGCCGCGCCCACGGCGCGCACCGCCTTAGGCCGACCAATTTGCTCGGCAATCTGCCCATAGCTGCAGCTCTGGCCATAATCTACATTGAGCAAAGCTTGCCAAACTTCACGCTGAAATTCAGTGCCTTTAGGTGCAAGCTTTAAATTAAATTCAATCAGTTCACCTGCAAAATAACCCGCGAGCTGCACTTGAGTTTCACTAATATGCGCCTTAGCTTGATTGAGGGCATCCTCACTCACCTTAGCAAGCGCAATCTCAGTGCGATCCGAGCCGACAACCGTTAAATGACTCAGCCCATAGGCATTGGCATTTAACTGCAATATTCCGGCAGGACTCATAAAAGTATCTACGGCACAGGGCTGATACGCAGCAATACTTGACGCTTGGCTCAATTGACGAATCGCATGCTTCATAATTTATCTCTCTATTTATGTCTTCAACTTAGATCGTTTTAGTCGCTATTGATGCCAAAGCTGAAAAGTTAAATAACTGCCCCAAGGCGCGATTTCTTGACTCAGTTGCTGGCACAGCTGCGGGTAGTTGACTGCACCCGCAGCGGCTTCATCCAGCCTATGGGTCTTGCCATACAAGGCCAGCAAATGCTTTTTAACAATCAAATCGGTATGCAAAAACACATTGGGATCGCCCAAACCGCGGAGCTTAGCATACGCGATTGTCCAAGGACCTATGCCCTTAACGCTTAGCCAATCATCGACACTCGCCTCAGGATGATCGCAGATAAACGCCGCGAGCGCATTGAGGGCTAATTTACGAGCGCCGGGCATTTTTAGCTCTGTTAGACTCGCCTCACAAATGGCCTCGGGTGTAGGAAATAAACGATACTCGCACCCATTGAGATTAAAGCGCTCGCCATAGGCTTCAACCAATTGATTAAGTAGCTTAGTCGCCTGCACTACCGTCACTTGCTGGCCTAAAATCGCACGGCAGGCCGCCTCAAATAAGGAGCCTGCACCGGGAATCCGTAATCCCGAAAACGGTGTTAATCCTAAACTTGGTAGCTCACTTAAGCCTTGTTCAATCAGCAGCATATCCGCATCGAGATCTAAAATGCGCCGCACTTCAGTGACTAGCAATTGCAGCTCATCGACAGGAGAGTCTTCGGTCAACATTATCGCGAGTTTGAAGCGATTTAGCTTAGGCTCATGGATAATGTGCACTGTGCCGCGCATCTTACCTAGGGCAAAACAGCGACCATATTCGAGCCCATTATCGCCAACGACATCGCTCGCTTGTGGATGACTCATCTGCGGTGTGAACCATTCCATCCCTGTTACCGCACGTAATCGATAAAACGCCAGCTGTGATGTCCAATCCAATGGCGGACGATAATACTGATACAAGGTTAATCCATAGTGCGGCACAAATTCACCCATAGTATCAATCTCATCTAATCCTGTTAGTGGCTCAATCATGGACTCCTTTGCCGCTTTGGTTAATGCACTCTTTCTTAACTGCGTCGGCGTCAATTGCAAGGTTTGCTTAAACGCCTCATTGAAACGGCGAATACTGTTGAAACCCGCCGCCATCGCGACTTGAGTGATAGGTAATTGGGTTTGGTGCAATAATTGTTTAGCAAACAGTAACTGCCGATATAAGGCATATTGTTTTGGCGAAGTGCCAAAGCCTTCGGTAAAGAGCTTATTGAGATAACGACTGCTGATCCCTAATCGGTCAGCCAATTGTGTTACTGTCGAAGCTGGCTCTCCCGATGATTTTCCCGCTAAGGCGCCCGCTTCGATTAAACTAATGGCCCTCGCTAATGTTGTGCCAGTCCCCTTCCAAGGATTCGATCCCGGCGCACTGTCGGGCCGACAACGCAAACATGGGCGTAATCCCGCCTGCGCGGCTTTAATGGCCGAATCAAAATAACGCACATTTTGCTCTTTTGGCGCGACGGCGGGACACACAGTTCGGCAATAAATGCCTGTCGTTAATACGCCCACAAAAAACTTACCATCAAAACGCGGATCGCGGCTCATCCTCGCCTCACGGCAAATGGACGCAGAAAGTAGCCCCGCACTGGACTCCAGTGAATGCACCGAATCTATTTCATCACGCTTAATCGCACTCTTAGACACTCTATCTGCACTCATTTTTCATCACGCCCGACAATATTCGCTCACAATTAATTTCTTGTTCATTACTTTACGTAAAACTAGCATGTAGCACTAGCGGAAAACGGAACTCAATCATTTCAATGCTTTTAGGGCATGAAATCTTATATACCCAAGCTACCTGAAGATACGAGTTTCAGAGCGTCTAGGGTGCTTCAATTCAAGGCGCATCAATGACAGAATGTCGGCCACCTTTTGAATTGGTGCGACACGGAAGTGGAGTGCCCTAGACGCTCCGTCCCGGCGGCTGATGTTAACCACGGGGTAACGCACTTTATGCCGTGTTGGTTATTTTTAACTTAGTCCACTAGGTCTGCAAATAACCGCCTTGCCTAAAGTGCGTTAAATTCCCGCTGAATCCTGCATCTTCAGGTTGTTTGGGTATATGCTAGAGCCGACTATTTTTTATCTCACCATAGAGTTAATTCATGTTTAAACGATTTGAATCCTGGGTTGAAGCCCTACCCGATGATGAACCCACTAAACCACCCACAGGGGTTTATGCTTTTTGTCGCCACTATACTAAGGGCTACGAACTGCCGCTGATCTTAATGTCAGTGCTGACCGCCATGCTGGCCATGCTTGAAGTGTCACTGTTCGGATTCATGGGCCAATTAGTAGATTGGCTGGTGAAAAAAAATCCCGAAACCTTATTCCAAGACGAAGGCTCGACCTTAATGCTGATGGGAGGTATGGTGATAATTGTGATGCCAATATTGGTATTACTGCATGCGCTTATCATGCATCAAACCTTGCTCGGCAATTATCCTATGTCGATCCGCTGGCTTGCACACCGTTATTTGCTAAAACAAAGTGTATCGTTTTATCAAGATGATTTTGCTGGCAGAATCGCCACGAAAGTGATGCAAACATCCTTAGCCGTGCGCGAAACTGTGATGAAATTGCTCGATGTGTTGGTATACATTTTAGTGTATTTCACCTCTATGCTGGTGATGATTGCCAGCGCTGATCTGCGCTTAGTCATACCTATGCTCGTCTGGCTTGCACTGTATGTTGGTCTGCAATGGTACTTTGTGCCTAGACTAAAAAGTGTCTCTACCGAGCAAGCCGATGCGCGCTCCACCATGACAGGCCGTATCGTCGACAGCTATACCAACATCACCACAGTGAAGCTATTCGCCCACACGCAAAAAGAAGCCGAATACGCCAAATCCAGTATGCGGATATTTTTAGACACGGTTTATCGCCAAATGCGCTTAGTGACGGGCATCAGCGTCAGCGTGCAAATCATCAACTATCTGTTGGCCTTTAGTATTGCAGCAGTATCGATAGCCCTATGGACCGATAGCGCAATCACGGTCGGCGCCATCGCCATTGCGGTCAGTTTAGCACTGCGCTTAAACGGCATGTCACAGTGGATAATGTGGGAAATCAGTTCGTTATTCGAAAATATCGGCACGGTTACCGATGGAATGAACACCTTATCGAAAACAACGATCATCCAAGATGAGCCAAACGCCAAGGCGCTGGTCGTCAATCATGGCAAGATTGATTTCAACCAAGTGTGTTTCCATTACGGTGAGCAGACTGGCGTGATTGAAGATCTGAATTTGAATATTAAAGCAGGTGAAAAAGTTGGCTTAGTGGGGCGTTCTGGCGCAGGTAAATCGACCCTAGTGAATCTACTAATGCGATTCTACGATGTTGAAAAAGGTCAGATTAATATCGATGATCAAGACATCAAGATGGTTATGCAAGATTCACTGCGTTCGCAAATTGGCATGGTGACCCAAGATACCTCCCTCTTGCACCGCACCATTCGCGAGAATATTCTTTACGGCAATCCCAGTGCCAGTGAAGAGCAACTTGATCGCGCGATTAAACAAGCTCAAGCCTATGACTTTATTCAGGAACTCAGTGATCCTAACGGTAATCATGGCTTAGATGCCCAAGTGGGTGAACGCGGCGTAAAACTCTCTGGTGGCCAAAGACAGCGTATCGCCATCGCGCGGGTTTTATTGAAAAATGCGCCCATTTTACTGCTTGATGAAGCCACATCTGCGCTAGATTCCGAAGTCGAAGCTGCAATCCAAGAAAGTTTGTATGAATTAATGCAAGGCAAGACAGTGATCGCGATTGCCCATCGACTTTCTACTATTGCCGCGATGGACAGGTTAATTGTATTAGATCAAGGCCGAGTCGTTGAGCAAGGCACGCACCATGAACTCATCGCCGCAGGCGGTATTTATGCTCAATTATGGGCCCACCAAACCGGTGGATTCTTAGGTGTAGACTAAGCCAAAGGTAAGATGACGAAAGGCGACACTCAGCAGTGAGTGTCGCCTTTTTTATCTCAAATAAGTTTCCGCCTACTTCTGCCCTCTTCCCACAAAGCTTCACTCTTACACTCGCGCTCATATTCACCGCAGTAATACACGATTCATCTATTACAATGGCTACCGTGTGAACGGTTCACTTCAAACTTTACTCGTTGAACGATTGGAAACAAGAGATAAACCGCGCTTAACGGCTCAACTTATCAACATTGAAAGTGGCAGCATTCAAAGTACCAACACACTGAACAATCCGAAAGGTGAGTTTGGGCCATGGGTTAGCGCAAGGTTAAGCAGGAAAACGCTTCGATAATCTTTATCACACGATTGAACAGAATGACTTCACCACACTAAGTAAGCCTCTCGAAGCATTATTTATCTTAATGTGGATGGTTTGAATTGTTGGGTAAATTAGGCAAATAACTCGGAGCGTATGACTCGTAAATGAATCGGGGAGATCTCGATTTAATATTCAAAATTCAGACACAAAAAAACCACCTTGAGGTGGCTTATTGTCTTTAACCAAAGTTTCGATAAACCTTGATTAAAATTGGTATCCCCTAGGGGATTCGAACCCCTGTTACCGCCGTGAAAGGGCGGTGTCCTAGGCCTCTAGACGAAGGGGACCCGGACTTATGATTTAACTCGTAACCGAGCTTTGTAACACATTCACTTCAGTAGGCTAGGAAGCAAATGCCTTGTTCTTACCAAACAACACGTTAGTTATTTGCTAGGAACCACTCTCTATAAAATATAGATGGTATCCCCTAGGGGATTCGAACCCCTGTTACCGCCGTGAAAGGGCGGTGTCCTAGGCCTCTAGACGAAGGGGACCCGGACTTATGTTTTAACTCGTAACCGAGCTTTGTAACACATTCACTTCAATAGGCTA
>NZ_JAKKRK010000141.1:0-600 GCF_025654545.1 Shewanella sp. SM20
GGCCTCCATAGCAATAAGGCTACCTTCGGGGAATTGTCTAATTTTATCGAGCAGCTTGTTTCTGTTAACCTTTTTGTTACTCATGACAGAGTTATCCATAAGACAAACACAAACTTGAAAAACATTTTTGGCTAAATCGATACCAATAACTTTAATATCCATGATGGAAACCTCCAGAACTATTTGTCAGCTTTAAGCTTGGCATAATACTGCAAGCTTAGGTGCTGAGGCGTCCATCACATCACTACACGTATACAAAATAAATTATCACGAATAGTAATATAAACACTTGTAATATTGTAGGAAGAGCTTTACTAACCAAATAAAATGCCAAAGTGAAAACCATATATATAGAGGGTGTAACAGATTCTGTGTAACTGCAATTTAGTTAATATGCTTCACAATTCTGTCTTCGAACTCAATAATAAATCGGCTCATCGCAGTACGCCAGTTTTGAATGGGCATGGTCCATTTTTTACTGGCTTCTTTTATGGCAAGGTAAATCATTTTCTTGGCCGAGTCATCATTAGGAAACACCTTACGTTTTTTCAACGCTCTCCTAATCACGCTATTTAATGACTCAATGGCATTGGTCGTGTA
>NZ_JAKKRK010000142.1:0-595 GCF_025654545.1 Shewanella sp. SM20
TGCGATAAGGCTATTCAATAAATTCCCTCATGTACGTAAAAAGCTATGGGGCAATAGCTTTTGGGCCAGAGGTTATTTTGTAGATACAGTAGGTGTTAATGAAGAAATCATTAGACGATATGTGCGCCATCAAGATAAACAAGATCAGGAACATGAGGCTCAATTGTCGTTGCAGATGATGTAGTTTTTGGAATAGCCCCTTCCAGGGGCAAGTCAAAGCCGCCTTCTAAGAAGGCGGATTCTTTACTACTACGAGCGCCGCTGGCTGATTGAAGACTTCCATAAATCCTGGAAAACGGGCGGTACGCAGGTGGAAGACTTACGGCTGCAAAGCAAAGATAATCTGGAGCGGATGATTGTGATTCTGGCATTTATCGCCACACGTATCCAGCAACTGCGTTGTTACGCAGGCCAAGCTGAACAAGCGAAAAAACGGCCTTGCGATAGCCTGTTAAGCCCATTGGCCTGGAAGTTGTTATGGCTAAAGACGGAAAAAAGCCAACCGCCCGAACAAGTCCCCAGTGTGCATTGGGCTTATCTAAGATTAGGAAAACTCGCGGGCTGGAATGACAGCAAACGAAGCGGAATTGTGGGC
>NZ_JAKKRK010000143.1:0-593 GCF_025654545.1 Shewanella sp. SM20
TCGTCGCGGGAATTGTTGGGATAACGCACCAATGGAGCGTTTCTTTAGAAGTTTGAAATCTGAGTGGATACCCGCCAATGGTTATGGGAATTTTACAGAAGCAGATAAAGAGATCACAAATTACATCACTGGATATTACAGTGAGACCAGACCCAATCAATATAATGGTGGGTTAACGCCAAATGAGTCAGAACGTTTATATTGGAATGACTCTAAAATCGTGGCCAATTTTACTTGACCACTACAAACCGAGGGATTTGTGTAGAAGAGACAGGCCATAGAGTAGGGATTTTTTATGTCTGTCGTTTTTATTAAAACTAAGACAATAAAAAGCCCCGCAAATACGCTGTCTCTTGATCACATCTTTTGCTCAAGAGACAAGGCTAGCTGGTAACCTTCAAGGATGGTTTGCAGTTTAAACCATCCTTGCCATAACCTTTCCCAGCCCACAATTCCGCTTCGTTTGCTGTCATTCCAGCCCGCGAGTTTTCCTAATCTTAGATAAGCCCAATGCACACTGGGGACTTGTTCGGGCGGTTGGCTTTTTTCCGTCTTTAGCCATAACAACTTCCAGGCCAATGGGCTTAACAGGC
>NZ_JAKKRK010000144.1:0-588 GCF_025654545.1 Shewanella sp. SM20
TGGTACCTAAAAAATAGTACCAAATTCGCTTGAAATGATACTAAAAAGTAGTACTATCGATTTAACGGATTATGAGACTTTATGAACAAAAAACATTTAAGAACGTTGACGGCTATCTTTGCTAGGCCTGTCAGCGGAGCTATCAAGTGGTCTGATATTGAAGCGCTGTTTATTGCTCTAGGGGCTGACATTGAAGAGCGTGAGGGGTCTCGAATTGGTGTGGTGCTGTTTGGTGAAGTTCWGGTATATCACCGCCCACATCCTCAGAAAGAAACTGACAAAGACGCAGTGATAAGCATCAAAAAATGGTTAGAAAGGAACGGGGTGAAAGCATGAAAAATCTTATGATGATCAACGGGGTAAAAGCCTTTATTGATTATGATCCAGACGCTGAAACATTCCGTGGTGAGTTCGTAGGCTTAAACGGCGGCGCGGATTTCTATGGTGAAAGCGTCGCTCAATTGGAAGCCGAGGGCGCGAAGTCATTAAGCGTTTTTTTAGAGATGTGTCAGGAGCGTGGCATTGAGCCTTACAAAAACTTCTCTGGCAAATTCAACGTTCGGATCTCGCCAGAGGTTCACGCTCGAC
>NZ_JAKKRK010000145.1:0-586 GCF_025654545.1 Shewanella sp. SM20
GGCTAGGAAGCAAATGCCTTGTTCTTACCAAACAACACGTTAGTTATTTGCTAGGAACCAAAATGTGGTATCCCCTAGGGGATTCGAACCCCTGTTACCGCCGTGAAAGGGCGGTGTCCTAGGCCTCTAGACGAAGGGGACCCGGACTTATGTTTTAACTCGTAACCGAGCTTTGTAACACATTCGCTTCAGTAGGCTAGGAAGCAAATGCCTTGTTCTTACCAAACAACACGTTAGTTATTTGCTAGGAACCCAAATGTGGTATCCCCTAGGGGATTCGAACCCCTGTTACCGCCGTGAAAGGGCGGTGTCCTAGGCCTCTAGACGAAGGGGACCCGGACTTATGATTTAACTCGTAACCGAGCTTTGTAACACATTCGCTTCAGTAGGCTAGGAAGCAAATGCCTTGTTCTTACCAAACAACACGTTAGTTATTTGCTAGGAACCAAAATGTGGTATCCCCTAGGGGATTCGAACCCCTGTTACCGCCGTGAAAGGGCGGTGTCCTAGGCCTCTAGACGAAGGGGACCCGGACTTATGTTTTAACTCGTAACCGAGCTTTGTAACACATTCACTTCAATAGGCT
>NZ_JAKKRK010000146.1:0-582 GCF_025654545.1 Shewanella sp. SM20
AGGCAGGCGCTCTCCCAGCTGAGCTATAGCCCCATTTACATGCAGTGCGAGTAAGTAAGATGTTCCAAACCTCTAAAAGGATTGGTTTGCCAATCATTTCTTATCAAGGCGGACAGTGGCGACGTTTAGTTCACTAAACGAGTCACTTTCCAACGCTGAGAAGGAAGGATTGGTGGGTCAGAGTGGACTTGAACCACCGACCTCACCCTTATCAGGGGTGCGCTCTAACCAGCTGAGCTACAGACCCATCTTTTGATAAACCCATATTCATCCAGAACCACCGACCTCCCCTACTCTTAACAAGGGGATTGGGGTGCTAACTATCTGAGCTACAGACCCATCTTTTACTCTTTCTTCTATCAAGCAAATCTGTGTGAACACTCAACAAACATTAAGTTAGTCGTATAGGTAAGGAGGTGATCCAGCCCCAGGTTCCCCTAGGGCTACCTTGTTACGACTTCACCCCAGTCATGAACCACAAAGTGGTGAGCGCCCCCCCGAAGGTTAAGCTACCCACTTCTTTTGCAGCCCACTCCCATGGTGTGACGGGCGGTGTGTACAAGGCCCGGGAACGTATTCACC
>NZ_JAKKRK010000147.1:0-577 GCF_025654545.1 Shewanella sp. SM20
CCCATTCGGACATCGTTAGCTCAAATGCTTGTTACTAGCTCGCCAACGCTTTTCGCAAGTTACTACGTCCTTCATCGCCTCTGACTGCCAAGGCATCCACCGTATACGCTTAGTCGCTTAACCATACAACCCAAATGAGTTTCACTCATCTGCGTCGCATTGCGACCAGCTTGGTTTTACTTGTCTCACTTCTGACCAAAGAAGTGGACGCGCCTTAGACGTAAACTATTCAATAAAGAATAATTTACTGTTGAATATTCAAGACACTTAATAAAGTGTTTGAGAACTCATGTTCAATGCTTTCGCATTAAACGTTTTGTAATTAATCACATGACAGACTCATGCAATTAAATACTATCAGCTTTCCAAATTGTTAAAGAGCGGGCTTAAAAAAGCCAAAGATAATTTTTAAGTTTATCTTTGGCATCTCTATCCATAGTGCATATGCCTTATTACTTTGCAATAAAGTCAGAATAAGGTGTAAATGGTGGAGCTATGCGGGATCGAACCGCAGACCTCCTGCGTGCAAGGCAGGCGCTCTCCCAGCTGAGCTATAGCCCCATTTACATGCAGTGCG
>NZ_JAKKRK010000148.1:0-561 GCF_025654545.1 Shewanella sp. SM20
GGCTATAGCTCAGCTGGGAGAGCGCCTGCCTTGCACGCAGGAGGTCTGCGGTTCGATCCCGCATAGCTCCACCATTTACACCTTATTCTGACTTTATTGCAAAGTAATAAGGCATATGCACTATGGATAGAGATGCCAAAGATAAACTTAAAAATTATCTTTGGCTTTTTTAAGCCCGCTCTTTAACAATTTGGAAAGCTGATAGTATTTAATTGCATGAGTCTGTCATGTAATTAATTACAAAACGTTCAATGCGCAAGCATTGAACATGAGTTCTCAAACACTTTATTAAGTGTCTTGAATATTCAATAGTAAATTATTCTTTGCTGAATAGTTTACGTCTAAGGCGCGTCCACTTCTTTGGTCAGAAGTGAGACAAGTAAAACCAAGCTGGTCGCAATGCGACGCAGATGAGTGAAACTCATTTGGGTTGTATGGTTAAGCGACTAAGCGTATACGGTGGATGCCTTGGCAGTCAGAGGCGATGAAGGACGTAGTAACTTGCGAAAAGCGTTGGCGAGCTAGTAACAAGCATTTGAGCTAACGATGTCCGAATGGGGG
>NZ_JAKKRK010000149.1:0-536 GCF_025654545.1 Shewanella sp. SM20
GATATACCAGAACTTCACCAAACAGCACCACACCAATTCGAGACCCCTCACGCTCTTCAATGTCAGCCCCTAGAGCAATAAACAGCGCTTCAATATCAGACCACTTGATAGCTCCGCTGACAGGCCTAGCAAAGATAGCCGTCAACGTTCTTAAATGTTTTTTGTTCATAAAGTCTCATAATCCGTTAAATCGATAGTACTACTTTTTAGTATCATTTCAAGCGAATTTGGTACTATTTTTTAGTACCACCAATCAAAATGCATTAGCGGCAATTGCCCCCATTGATACCTGTCTCTTCTACACAAATCCCTCGGTTTGCCCCGGGGGATTTTTTTGAACCATTTTTAATTAACCTGATCTGATCCTGACCTTTTGTTTCAGATACCACATGCCATGTTTTTAAGTGAACCATCACTCTGGGCACAGAGCATTTTTCAGCGCGCAAAATTAGGGGATGTACGAAGGACCAAACGGCTTGTACAGTTGGCGGCTCAACTTGCAGCTCATACAGGACAATCTATCGTGCAATCTCTTT
>NZ_JAKKRK010000150.1:0-534 GCF_025654545.1 Shewanella sp. SM20
CCGACCCAAACATACGTCACGTCGCCACACCACACTTGATCTGGTTGAGTTACTGCAAACTGTCGATTTAGCGTATTGGGGATTGCAACATGCTCTTGTGTCGCTTTCCTATAAGAATGCTTAGGCTGCTGACAGCTTAATAACCCAAGCTTTTTCATTAGATTACGGGCTCGATAACGACTGAGACCAATCCCTTTATTAGTCACTAATTGCGCTATCGTTCGAGCACCGGCAGAGCCATGACTAATATGATGTGCGGCCTTCACTTCACTGCATAAAATAGTAAAGTCTGCATCAATATGTTCTTTTCTTTTTAGCCAATACTTATAGCTACTTCGATGTACTTTGAATGCATTACAAATTGTGAGAATAGAGTGGCTCTGCTTGAGTGCGCTGATTAGCGTAAATTGTTCATCGAGTCTGACATCAAGAGAGCGGTAGCCTTTTTTAGGATAAGATTGTGCTCCTCAAGACGAGCTATTTGCTTCTTCAGCTCACGGATTTCAATTTGTTCAGGGGTAATCGGAGATGCTT
>NZ_JAKKRK010000016.1:0-87319 GCF_025654545.1 Shewanella sp. SM20
TTCGACCTAACTCAGTCAAGGTCAGTGTCTTACATTCAATCAGTGCCTTAGAGGCCAGCATCAAGCTGTTTAATCGTTTTAGGTGAAGTTCTGGGCAGTATTGGTGTAAAGAATGTTGTAGGATATTGGCTTCGCGCATCTTGTTGTCCAAGTGTAGTTTTTAGCGAAACCATTTGATCATGCAACAAGATGCGCTTCCACTCTAATTTGATGATTTATTTGTAAATCATCAGGGGATTCTTCAGTACTCTGCCTGTGCCTGGGTTATACACTATTCCCTTAGCACCTACCGTTGTTAAATCAGGGGCAGGAGTGGGTACACCATTCGTTTGATTTAGCACCAGTGAAGCCACTTGGTGATAAACACATAAATCTAAACCTGCGACGACTGCGCCAGTAATTGAGTTAGCACTGCCGCCTGCGGCGTTAATAACACGAGCGGTATAACGTTGATTACGTGCATCTTGGTTAAATAATACGTTACGTGGAGCACTCTGCAACACAGTGTTAAACACTTCTTGGCAACTGGCATTTGTCATAGCTGTCGCACTGGTTACTGAAGTTCCCGTTGGATAGCCAAAACGTGTATCGACATTTACCGTGTTACCGTCGAGGATAACGCTGCTATTTTGACGCCCATCAACTTCCCACTGAGAACGCACAAAGCTCACTGCAGTCGATAAACCACCCGCAACACCGTCAACACTGGCATCTTCAGCATCATCGGTGACATTTAAGAATCGTGGGATCGCAGTTGCGGCGAGTAAACCCAAAATCACAATCACAATCACAAGTTCGATTAATGAGAACCCTGTTTGCTTAGTTTTCATATATATGTCCCCAGACCTCAGAAATTTTATTCTAACAGTTAAATCAATTTTAAAAAGCCATTGAGTTAACAATATTTTACGGAGCAGTCAAAAAAATGACCCTGCCAGAGTTCAGTTGATAGCCTAAACTATCGCCATTTTTAGACCGATAGTGGCAGCTATTATCCTTAGCCAAATAATCCGCCTCTAGACCTAAATTATCAGTTTCAGCGCCCATTAACTGTTGCCACAAATCTTGGCAACCTTGATCATTTAAGTGCTTAGGTTGTGGCCATCCTAAATCATTGATATCGACAACACTCGACTCAGTTTCTGGGGAGGGATTATCAAATACCTCCCAGTTCAACTGCAATTGCGCCGGCTTGCCCAAAGACAACCACTGGGAACGCACCATCACCAGCACATTTAAAAAACGGGCGTGTTCCACTTCCAATCCACGAGCCGCTATTTGCGGTAGCGTAAAAAAGTACTTAGCTCCGATCACCGCCATGATAACCAACACAATTCCAATGGCGATCATGCGTCCATAGATACGTAATAGATCGCTTTCAGCCTTTTGCTGAGTCTGCATTTAACCTCAGTCCCACGTATAAGATAGGAAATAAATATTATCCATATCGCTTACTTACCGCCTTTGACCACATTGAGCATATCCCACATTGGCAGGTATATCCCCAAGGCCAACACTAAGACAATCACGGCCACAAAACCGATCAAAATTGGCTCCAATTTCGCGGTGAGGTTCTTTAAATCATAGTCTACTTCGCCCTCATAGAAATCTGCCGCATCATTGAGTAATTGATCGATTTGCCCCGTTTCTTCACCCACAGCCACCATTTGCAGCACTAGTGGCGTAAATAACTTGCTCTGATTCGATACCCTCAGCATAGAGTCGCCAGACTCTATGCCACGGCGCATACCGACTATCTTGTCGTGCATGTAGGCATTATCTACCGCGTCGGCCACTAAACTTAAGGCCTGCGTCATCGGCACGCCCGCACTGAGCATCATAGAGAAACTGCGACAATAACGGGCTAACGTCGAACGCTCAATAATCGACCCTACGGCGGGAATGTGTAACTTCCACTTATCCCACTGCTTCTCACCTTTTTCCGTATGGTGCCAGTAACGAATGCCAATAATAGTGCCAATCAGCGCCACCAACATCAGCGCCCAATAATTCACGAATAGATTTGATGTGCCAATCAACACTTTTGTCGCCCACGGCAAGTCGGCGCCAAAGCGAGAAAACATCTCGGCAAACTTAGGGATCACCATGATATTGAGGATCACCATAGCGAGCGCAATCGCAATCAATACAAACATGGGATAACGCATGGCCGATTTAATTCGTCGCCGCGTCTCTTGCTCACGCTCGATATAACCTGAAAGTTGAATGAAGGCATCTTCTAACTTACCTGTGTTCTCCCCCACGTGCACCATAGAAACAAACAAAGAATCAAACACATCGGGATGTTGATTCATGGATGATGACAAGGGTCTCCCTGCGGTGAGCTGCTCAGAAATATCATTAAGCGCATCTTTCATTCGCTGGGAATGCGCCGTTTCAGATAAGCCTGCAATCGCCCGCAAAATAGGAATACCAGAACGGGTCAAGGAGTACATTTGTCGGGTAAAAATCTGTAATTCTTCTAACGCGACTTTCCCACCAAATAACTTAGTCAGTGAGAACGACTTAACTACTTTGGCGACTTTGACTTCAAGGGGGATAATGCCGCGCGCCAATAGCATGTCAGCAGCGGCACTTTCCGACGCGGCATCCAATTGTCCCGTAACGGATTGACCTTGACCACTGCGTCCACGGTATTGATAAATTGGCATAATTACGCCTCAACGCCTTGTTGGCTGATAATATCCTTCGACAAAGGTATCTGAGATTCACTCACGTCTTCCACCAACTTAGCGACCTCTTCAATCGTCGTCATGCCTTCGCTCAGATATTGCAAAGCTGACTCAGCGAGTGGGGTGAAGTTAGGGCTCTGCAACGCGGCACTGGCAAAATCCTGCGGATTACCAGTACGCATAGCATCGATCATCTTTTCATCTAGCTCGAGGATTTCAAAAATACCGATCCGCCCGCGATAACCACTGCCATTACAACTCTGGCAACCCGTGCCAATCCTAAAATTCGCATGGGTAAAATCTTTGCGGCTCACACTACTCAGCCAGGCTTTTTCCTGCGGTGTCGGTTGATACTCTACCCCACAGTTATGGCAGACACGGCGCACTAAACGCTGGGCAATAATCACCCTTAAGGCACTAGCAACTAAATAACTCGCAGCGCCCATATCGAGTAAACGCAGCGCACTGGTGACCGCATCGTTGGTATGCAAGGTCGATAGCACAAAGTGACCCGTTAATGCGCCCCTAAGACCAATCTCCACGGTTTCTTGGTCACGCATTTCCCCCACCATGATGATATCGGGGTCTTGACGTAAGGTAGTGCGTAATACATTTGAAAAGTTTAAGCCAATCTTATGGTTAACTTGTACTTGGTTGATCCGCGGCAATTGATATTCGACCGGATCTTCGACAGTGATGATCTTACGGTCGGCGGTATTAAGCTCGCTCAAAATACCGTACAAGGTGGTCGTTTTGCCGCTACCCGTTGGACCTGTGACCAGTAGCATGCCGTGGGGACGTTTAATCTGTTTACGAATACGCGCCAAAATAGCAGGCGGCATACCGGTTTCGTTTAAGGTCAATAAACCCGCCGATTGATCGAGCAAACGCATCACCACAGATTCGCCGTGGTAAATCGGCATAGTCGACATACGCACATCGATATGATGACCTTTGATTTCCATATGGAAACGACCATCCTGCGGCAAACGTTTTTCGGAAATATCGAGACCCGCCATCAACTTAAGTCGCAATACTAAAGCGGCAGCAATATTAACTTCATTCAGAATCGTTTCATGTAGCTGACCATCGATACGCTGGCGAATACGTAAGGCTTTATCACCGGGTTCGATATGAATATCCGAGGCGCGCATTTGCACCGCATCCTCAAAAATCGACTGCAGCAACTTAACCACTGTGGTTTCATTGTCACTATCGCCCGACGTGAGGCTGGCTAAATCGAACATCTCGTCGGCAGCGTATTCTTCTTCGAGTTTACCGGCAATCTGAGCAATTTGGTCTGTACGGCGATATAAGTTATCAAACGCTTGCAGCAGTTGCTGCTCGGGCGCTACCGCTAACTTCAAACGCTTAGGTGCGATAAGCATTTCGAGGTGATCGAGCGCCTGCAAATCCGCGGGGTCGCTCATTGCAACCAATACGCTATCGCCCCGGTCTTCAACCGCTAAAGCGCGGAAACGTCGTGCTTGCACCTCAGGAATAAGATGCACCACTTCCGCAGGGATAGGCATTTTACTGATATCCAGCAAAGGCACATTCAATTGTTGCGACAAGAACTGCAGTAACTGATGTTCGGTAATCGATTGCAAATCAATCAGAGTACGACCCAGTTTTTTGCCCGTATTGCGCTGCTCGGCCAACGCCTGTTGCAACTGCGCTTCAGTAATAATGGCTTCTTGAACTAACAGATCGCCCAAACGCATTTTTAATCTGGGTTTCATTGGCTATCTCCTAGCTGAGTCAAACGTTGTTCGATAAAGGCACTCGCCTGCGCCGATAAGCCTCTATGGCCTAAAGCAGTCCGATAGGCTTGGCGTGCTTGGGGAAATTGCTGCTGCGAATCGAGCGCATAGGCCAGCCCCATCCACCATTTAGCCTGTTGAGGTTCTTGTTGTAATAATTGTCTATAGGCTTGTTCTGACAACGAAAACTGTCCTAACTTTTGCGCCAAATCCGATTGTGCCATCCACTTTTGTCTCGCCAGTGGATGCGTGTCAGGTATGTTGGCTAACGTCACTAATGCGAGATCAGCCTGACCAGAGGCTTGCTGAACCCGAGCAAGCAATAAGGCAAAGTCTAACTGCTGTTGGAATAACAGCATGCCTTGCTGTAACACTTCACTGGCTTTGGCTAATTGACCTTGCCCATAATGCAGCGCAGCTAACTGCTTGCGCGCTTCATGCATACTGGGATCAAAGCCTAATGTTTGCTCATAATAACTAATGGCATCTTTGAGTTTGCCATCCCTTTCAGCCTCATTCGCTAAGGTGAACCGCTTCTGCGCCAGCTGCTTTGGGGTCAACTTCACCTCAGTAATCGCCATTTGCCCTTGCTGTTGGGGCGTGAGTCGATTAGTGCCAGCATCTGCTTTAACTTCTTGTACTTTAAGCTCATTGCTCGCGTTAAGTTCATTATCGGCGGCAACACTGGCACGTTCTGACATCATTAATGCAGAGGGTGCGGCAGCAGTGACCTCGGCGCTTCGCACACTCGATGTCACACGATTTGACTGTGAATGGCTTGGCTCGCTTGCCGTATCGACTAGGTCATCTGCGAGTGCTGAGCTCTCATCTTGTTGCCGTTGTGACTCTTGTTCAACCTCATTTTCTGATTCAAATTCTTGCAGCGGATTAAGTACAACGTCGTCGACAATGGGTTCAAGCTCTTCACTCTTAGTCGTAAACTCCTGCGTAGTCGCAACGTTAAGCGGTTCTTCGGCGACTTCGACGCTTGCTGGAGACTGCCTCGAAGTAATCTTGTCTATCTGCACAGGCTCGATTTGAGTCTTAGTCGATTCATTTTGCCCATTTGTTTGAGCCGAAATAATCGCTTCAGCAGGCTTTGCCATGAAAAGTTGCCAGCCATAAACCAGAGCGCCACCGAATAGCAATGACACACCACAGAGCAGCAGCCCGTTAAACGGAGCCCGCCTGCGAGCTAAATATTGCACCTGTGGCTGAGCCACGTTGCTGAGCTCATGCCCCTGCTGACGCTTGTCGAGATCCTGCAGCATCTTGTTGATCACGCTCATACAACACCCCTGAAAAAGTGTTGTAATCCCAAACCGAAAGCCACTGTCATCAAAGTGAAAAAAGGCAACCATTTCCACGATAATAATCGGCGAACACTTGCATCTTCGGTGTCTTGAATTGCGGCTTTAACGTGGGAGGTTTGCACACGAGTAGCGCCTTCGCCGAAACTCAATAACAAGGCTTTATGGGCAAGAATATTGATCAATCTGGGGATCCCTCGGGACGCATAAGCTATCTGACGTGTTTCCCGTGATGTAAAGAGTGGTTCGCCCGCACGCCCAGCGATAGCTAATCGGTGGCGAATATAAGCGTCGGTTTCATCCCATGTTAGTGGGCGAAGGTTGTAGCTAAAAGTAATCCGCTGTCTTAATTGCCTAAATTCTTGGCGTTTAAGCCTGTCATCGAGCTCGGGTTGCCCAAATAACACTACCTGTAATAATTTGCGTGTCTCGGTTTCCAGATTAGTGAATAACCGCAGCGCCTCAAGACTGTCGTCAGGCAATGCCTGCGCTTCATCGAGTACCAATACGATGGCGTGCCCGTGGGCGCTCAAGGCTAAAAGCTGCTGTTGAATAAGTCCAGTGAGTTGCTGCTGGTCGATATTGCTGGTGTATTTAAGGCCCAGCTCACTCGCTACCGCCCAGCGTAATTCAGTAGGAGTGAGATAAGGATTAGGCAAATATGCGCAATGAAACTGACTCGGCAATTCGTTGATAAGCTTGCGGCAAATCAACGTTTTGCCAGTCCCCACTTCCCCTGTCACCTTGATAAAGCCTTCGCCCGTTTGTAGCGCAGTTTGCAACACTTGCAAGGCTTCCACGTGTGGCGACAGGCCGAAAAAAAATCCGGTATTGGGTGTCAGTGAAAATGGAGGTTGGCTTAGGCCAAAATGCTTCTGATACATAGAAGCTTACTTTGTCTCCGGATACCAACGATCTAATAAGGTCTTAGAACGTTGCAGCTCAGTTTTCCAGGTATCAACGCCAACTACCGTAGGTTTTAACAGAATAATAAGCTCGGTTTTCTTCTTCTGCTTACTACGGTTTTTAAACAATTCACCGAGGAAAGGAATATCACCCAACAAAGGCACTTGCGATACCACTTCAATGTTTTCACTCTTCATCAAGCCACCGATGATGACTACGTCACCGGAGGCGGCGCGGATGACAGTATCAGACTCACGAATTTCACTCTGCGCTAAAGGTAGCTCCAACGAAGCGTCACTCACTTTGATGTCTTTAGTCTGCTCTTTCACATCGATAACGGATGGATGCACGTGCAATAACACATTGCCGTCACTATCAATTTGCGGCGTAACGTCTAAGGCAATGCCCGAGAAAAACGGCGTGAGCTCGACTTGTGGAGTGGTCACAGGCGTTGTGCCCGCTACTGTGGTCGATGAAACATCAGTGACAAAGTACTCATCAGTACCGACTTTGATCACCGCTTTTTGGTTATTCGATGCAGTCACCCTTGGGCTAGACAATACATCCACATCACCTTGGGTATCTAATAGGTTGATCATGGTCGTAAAGTCAGAACCTTTAATACTCAGCGAGGTCACACCACCAATCGCCGAGGTGATTTTATCGTTTAAACCAGGGCCCGCTGATGTTCCAAAATTCACATTCGTATTGCCAACATGTCCCAGCACATTATCCCATTGGATACCTTGCTGATAACCATCGGATAAGGTGACTTCGAGGATCTTCGCTTCTAAAATCACTTGGCGCTGCAAATGACTTTCTGCGGAATTTAAGAAAGTACGCACTTGGCGTAATTCACTAGGAAAAGCACGAATGGTCACTAAACCCGCCTGCGGCGTAACAACAACCTGACGACCGCCACCTGTTTCGCCGATTATCGAGGATAATGTCTCTTTCAAGTCCCCCCAAAAATCTGTCTTAGTACGCGAACGGATAAAAGTACCGTTGCTACTATCGCTACCGCCATTACTGCTCGAGTTATTGCCATTACTGCTGTTCGAATTATTGTTATTATTCGAGCCGCTATTGTTTGAATTGTTATTGTTCGAATTACTATTGGAATTATTGCTATCCGAAATCCGTCCTGAACTCACTGACGTCACAGATAAGCCATCGCGTTCCATATAGAGATAGTTCAGCGGAAACGTCTCGGTACGCATCCCAGCAGGAAACACTCTTAGGATGCGCCCTTCGCGACTCACTTCGTAGCCGTAGATATCTTCAACCACTTGAATTGCTTCAGTTAACGTCACACCTTTAAGGGATAATGAGATCGTACCTTGCACGTCAGGATGTACGGCGACACTCAGTGGTGTACCTTGGACTAAGCTTGGAAAAAATACTTTAGCATCAACATCGTGGGCTGATACATCGAAACGACGCTCAGTTTCCAATGTGGGGGTCAAACCTGATAGCAATGCGCCTGAATTCAATTCCCGCTGAACCGCGTCCGGCATAGTCGCAGGCGGTGGCGTCGTTGATGCCGTTGCCGTCGCCATTGAGGCCGCTAATTCCGCCTTACTCGCCTCCGGCTGTGGCCTATTTGTGGTCTGACACGCCACAAGGCAAAGTGAGAGCAGAGGTGTAAAGTATTTAATCGCTTTCATCTGAGGTGTATTCCCTATCTCTCTGTTATTGCTTGAAACAATGTCAATTTCCGTCCATCGGACAGCGATACATAAGTGGGGGTAATTTTAACGATACTCAGCCCATGAACGCTGTCGCCAACAGACAATATCTTGTTATTTATCACAGCATAAGCCGTGTTTCCTGAGCTTACTATGCTGTTAAGTACAAGCGCCTGATCCTGCGTTTGACTCGCATGACCCTGCACAGCAAAGCCTTTACCGGGCAAAGTCGGGTCGCGCAGCGATTCAGCAGACACCATAGGGCTACTAACCAATAACAACACACTGATAATATAAGACTTATTTAGAAACACTGATAAAGTCCTTATTAATACTCAAGGTATAAAGTTCAATCTCAACGGTCGCTTTTGGATATTCTGCGACTTTATAGTCGAGACGCTTCCAATAAAGTTTATCTGGCATGGCCTCAACGGCTTCAACAAAGCGCAACACAGAAAAATAATCGCCCTCTAAACTCAAGCGAATACCATGGCTATATAGATTGAGTTTTTTCTCTTCACCCACGGGTAACAATGGGATGGGCGCTATCGACATAAACTTAATTAATTTAATCCCTTGCACTTGTCCTAGTAAATTACCCAGCAACTGCGGCATATAGTCTGCCGGCACCATATCCACCATCTGCTCATCGAGCTGGGCATCTAGGGCTTGATTTTGTTGCTGCAACAACACTAAACGCTGTTGGTAATCTTGATTGGGATCTAACGCTAAACGTTGCTGATACAAGTCAACCTGCTGAGCCGAAATCGCGTTTTCCTGCTCTAAGGCTTTTAGCTGTTGTGAAACAGCCACATGGGTTTTCCACAGGGACTCTAAAGGTAAATAACTCAGCATTCCGACCACGGCCAGAATGGCGACTGAGATCAACACTCGCTCACGGCGACTTAGCGCATCAAACTGTTGTCCTAATTGGGCTAACTTTTGCTTCATTGCGCGGCTTCCTCCTTGTTATCGCTTTTCAAGGTAAAGGCCAAAGGTTTATCTTCACCGCGATCCATGCTCATCGACGAGAAAGCTTGCCCCTTTAAAGTCTGCGTAGTTTTGAGTTTGCCAATCCACTGCGGAATGCTTTGAGGATGGTCGGCAAAACCTTCGAACATAAAATCTTGCTCATTAATGACGATATGACTAAGCCAAACACTCGCATCCGACACGATGGCTAAATCTTTAAGAACTGGCGCAAACCCACGACTGGTTAAAGAAGTCCTAAGACTCAATTCTCCCATGAGTAATTGCTTAAGCTCTAACTGTTGTGCCGCTAAATCGACTCGCGCAACAAGATCGGCATCGGGTTTACGCGCAGCAATTTGTGCTTCTAATGCCTGTTTTTGGGTATCGAATTGCTGCTTTTGTTGGGCAGCCAACTGCTGGGCCTGTTGTAACTCACTGACTTGCCAGTAGCTATAACCACCTAAAACCGCAAATAAGATCGCAAAAACCAAGGCGTAAGCACTTAAACGCGCAAAGGTTAATCTTTGCTTCGGGGGCAATAATGAAGGAGTGTAAAGATTGACTCGGTATTTAATCACTCTGTACCTCGATAAAATTCAGCAAAGGCTAATCCCGCCATTCGCGCGCCAACACAGCTTTTATCAATGACATTCACAGCTTGATTGAAGTTTGCCGAGACTAACTTAGCTAAAGTATCCACGGCACCATCGGCGAGGAGTTCGATAGAAGATACCGGAGCCTGTCTCAATTGACTTTCAAAATAATCCATAGAACGCTGAATTTCTAAGCTTAAATTGTCTGCCATGCCATAACTTAACTCATCCGCTTGAGTCTTATCCAATTGAGTAAATCCGCGCACGCGACGCTGCATATACAGCTGACCTTGCTTAACCACAGTCAGTAGCAATTCTTGACCGGGATTATGGCTTACCACCAGACGCGCTTGGTTGTCATCATTAAATAGGTTAGTCACGGCTAACTCTTCGATACTAATACCGAAAAGTTGTAAATCTTGTTCATGAATGGCCTGCACCATGCTCACTAACTTAGCTTTATCCACCACCACAACGTTGATTTTATTACTCGGAATGGGTGACTCAAAGTAATCCAAATGGATTTGCGGTACAGGTAGCGTGACCATGTCTTTAATTGACCACAGCAAAGCTTGGGATAACTCGACAGTATCGACATTCGGTTTATCGGTCAGCAGTAATTGATAAAGGCCTGAAGCCAAAATCAGCTGTAACTGTGCATTAGGAAAGGATTTAGCCACAGCAGCAAACGCCAATGACCAGTGCTCATCTTTCAGCTCAAAGGGTAACCACTGCTCAGCATTCTCTTTTTGGGCAGGTGCGTACACCCATAATTTATCGGCGCAGACATAGACACCAAGGCTAGTCGGTTCTGTTCTCTTCTGCCAAAAGGCTAATCGACCTATAAGACTTTTTTCCATAAAGATGCCTATAACCAACTGAATTTAAAAGCTTGAGTAGTCTCTTTCGCACAAACTTCCTGTCACTCCACTCTCCAGTGCTCCTTGACCTATGACCTGCTCGATACAGAATAAAAACCGCAAACGTCATATTTTTGGCACTGGCTAGTTTAGCCGCAAATGCTCGTATTTTATAGATAAATACGTGAATAATAGGATCTATTTGTCTCTAAGACGACATTAATCACCCAAACACTGAACTTCCCTTACTTAGCCTCTATGGGTTCACTGAAATACATTCCTTGCGCTGCGCCAACACCGAGGATTTGCAGTGTCTGCCACTCTTCAAAGACTTCTACCCCTTCGGCGCAGACTTGTACTTCCGTTCGATATAAACCGCCAATCAAACTGCGGATAAATAATTGGTTTTCTGGTCGTAAATGAATATGACGCACGATGGATCTGTGTAACTTAATTAAATCAAAATGGCATTCGCGAATGTAATAAGTACCGACAACCTGCTGACCCACATGGTCGACACATAATCTCGCGCCCATTTTACGGATCATATCTAATTTAGGCTGCAACTTTTCTTGATGTTGAATAACGATATCTTCAGACACTTCGAAAATCAGTCGCGTGGTTAGATGGCGATATTCTAATAGCGTCGTTTTTAGCCATTGAGTGAAGGCTCGGCTCATTAGCGAATCCAAACTCAGATTAATACTGTATATCTGCGGCGCTGATTTCTTAACTGTTTGAGCATTCGATACGCCGTCTGCTAATTCATTCGACAATAATAACAATACCCGCTCAATAATTTGCCGTTCGACCTGTGGCATTAAGCCACATTTATTCGCCATAGGAATGAAGAGTGTGGCACGGATTAACGCCCCCTGATTATCCCTAGCCCGCGTAAATATCTCTTTATGGTGCTCATTACCATCTGAATCAATTATCGGCTGGCTAAAGGGGAAAAATCGCCTTTGCACTAATGCGTTTTCTAAAAAGCTTCGCCAACGCACTGAGCCTTTGGCAAATTCTTCATCAATCGCGCCTTTGTCATACATAAACCAATTACTATTCCCCTGTAATTGTGCCGCCCTCAAAGCCATATCGGCTTCTTCAATTAACTGAGCCGCATTATCGCCTGCGGTAAAATAAGCGCATCCGAGGTGGAAAAAGTTATCGCGATTCTCAACATCAGGCAAAGGCTGGCTTAGACATATCTTGAGTAATTTGCTGGCAAATTGATCCGCTTCAATTAAGGAGATTTGCGGCACGACTATGGCAAATTGATTATGGGAGCGACGGGCAAAAATACTATTAGCTTGAGTTTGCAGCAATTGACTTATCGCATTAACTGTCGAGTTTAATAGCTCTTTCGTCACTGCTTCACCTTGGGATTGCTGCAATAAATCCAGATCATCCATTTCTAATAAATAGATTACCCCGTGGGCAAGCATAGCCTGATTATGACTAAGGGCGTCGAGACGATTATTCAAAAAGAGTCGGTTACCAATGCGCGTTTCCGCATCAAGAAAGGTATTAGAACGGATGAATTTGTCAAAACGCCCCCGCTCCTTTTGTGCGTCTTGTAACTCTTCTAACAACTTAGTCAAAGCACGGTTAATCAGTCTTGGTCTACCATTTCCGGGGGTAGCGAGTGCTTGCTCATGCTTACCTTGCAGAATCAATCGACTGCGTAAGGCTAATTCTTCAATGCCATCGAGCTGCTGTGAAAACCATAAATAACCAAAACGCACTAAGGCAGCCACGGCTAAGATACCGACCAACAAAATCAGAATTTCATACCAACTGAAAGTGTAATGTTCAAAGGGCTGAGTCAAGGTTAACTGCATACGCAAACCAGATGTCGGCTCTAGCACATGGTCATACACCATCGCATTTTGCGTAGAAAGGTTGCCTTCATAGGCAAATAATACTTCATCTTTCAAGGTCAACCGAAAGTTAACGGCATTATAAGCAAGCAACATAGGCGGTAGCCAAGCCTCTAGTTCCCAATCCGGTTGGTGTTGGAACTGATCGACTAACATAGTTTCGAGTTCAGCGACTTTTTGCTGCTGAAATTTATAGGTCAGCTGCACGAAACTCATCATAGCGCTCAGCAAAAATACGAAGGCGATAGCGGCTAATGACATTAACCAAAAGCTGGTTAATTTTGTAGTTAACATTCGGGTGAATTTCATCTATCCGCTATCCTGCAGGATTATTATAATTATTTGTGCGATTTTAACAGAAGCTCAACAAAAGTTGTCCGTTGATTATTCAGTAGCATAACCTAAAAGGCAACTAAGACGCTGTGACTTTAATGTCCACTTAAAAACAAAAAAGAGGCTAATTAGCCTCTTTTTAATGTTTTTACCACTTTTAGCCTAGTCGGCGTATTTAGGTAAAGTGGTGATCGCAGCCACACCAGAGTCGATAGCCGCTTGTGCAACCGCACGGGCAACATTAGGCAATAAACGTGGATCCATAGGTTTTGGCAGCACATATTCAGGGCCAAAACTCAGCGACTTCACATTAGGGTAAGCCTTCAATACACTCGCAGGCACTGACTCTTTTGCCAGTGATGCAATTGCATGAACTGCCGCAATTTTCATCTCATCATTAATGCAAGACGCACGCACATCCAATGCACCACGGAAAATAAACGGGAAACACAATACGTTATTCACTTGGTTTGGATAGTCGCTACGACCCGTACCCATGATCAAATCACTACGTGTTGCATGAGCAAGTGCAGGTTTGATTTCAGGGTCTGGGTTAGAACACGCAAAAATCACTGGCTTATCGGCCATCAGCGCGACTTCTTCTGCACCAATGACGTCAGGACCTGATAGACCTAAAAATACGTCTGCGCCTTTAATGACATCAAGAAGCGTGCGTTTCTCGGTATCATTCGCAAAGAGTGCTTTATATTCATTAAGATCTGTACGACCAGAATGAATAACACCTTTAGTATCTAGCATGTAAATATTGGCACGATTCGCACCGCATTTTACCAGCATAGTCATACAAGCGATGGCAGCTGCACCTGCGCCCATACACACAAAAGTCGCGTCGCTTATCAACTTGCCTTGAATTTCCAGCGCATTGATCATACCCGCCGCGGTCACGATTGCGGTGCCGTGTTGATCGTCATGGAATACCGGCACTTTACAACGAGCAATCAATTCACGTTCGATAACAAAGCATTCGGGCGCTTTAATATCTTCAAGATTGATACCACCAAAAGTGTCAGCAATCGCAGCAACAGTATTGATAAATTCCTCAGGCGTATTATGCGTAATCTCAATATCTGTCGAATCGATATTCGCAAAATGCTTGAACAATAATGCTTTACCTTCCATTACAGGTTTAGAAGCCAAAGGGCCCAAATTCCCTAAACCTAAGATAGCCGTACCATTGGTAATCACGGCAACCGTATTACCTTTATTGGTATAACGATACGCATTGTCAGGATCTGCAGCGATTTCGCGTACTGGCTCAGCCACACCAGGGCTATAAGCTAGGGCGAGATCGTGACTCGTTTCGGCGGGTTTGGTAAGGCAAACTGCGGTTTTACCTGGTATGGGAAATTCATGATAATCGAGTGCTTGTTGACGAATATCTGACATTTTAAAATCCTGAAATGCGACATTTATAATTTATGAGAGTAAGACCTACCAACACACATCTAGTCTCACCAAAGGGTGATGTTAATAGTCTGGCTGGTCGGGGTAAGATACGCCAATAAGGGGAATTTATAAATAAGAGATTCATAAATTTCACTTTAGCCGCCAAATAGACCCTCTAAGCTTAGTTTTATAAACTTATC
The DNA here is from genome assembly GCF_025654545.1 of Shewanella sp. SM20. NCBI lineage: Bacteria > Pseudomonadati > Pseudomonadota > Gammaproteobacteria > Alteromonadales > Shewanellaceae > Shewanella > Shewanella sp. SM20. The sequence continues at coordinate 14,606 of NZ_JAKKRK010000016.1, forward strand.
TCCTATAATAAAGCTGCATTTCTTAATATGTTTTGTAGGAAACAAACATATATTTTGTAGTTACTGCGCTAGTTGTAGCGACTTAATCTCAAAAATGTTGGTTAAATTACAATATATGGCAACTAGCATATTTATCTTATAGTTAATTGCTATAAATAAGTCGAATTATACACTTGAACTCTCAATACTGAATAAGTTGACGATTTATTGAGTGAAGTCGTACCAGCTAGATATGTAGAATAAGCGGAATAAAGAAAATTGACGAATAACAAAAAGCAAAAAGGCGCCATAGGCGCCTTTTCTAGAAACAATGCAATCGCAATTATTTCTTTGCAAGCACTGCGAAGCGCTTGTTGAATTTGTCGATACGACCGCCGGTATCAACAACTTTTTGTGTACCAGTGTAGAATGGGTGACAAGCACCACATACGTCTAAATGCAGATCTTTACCAGCAGTAGAGTTTACTTTGATAACGTTACCACAAGTACAGTTTGCAGTGATGATAGCGTATGTTGGGTGGATACCTGGTTTCATTGGGGTTACCTCAAAAGTGTAAGGCCATGTCGCTCTTCCAACCCGTAGTCGGACACCACATGCATGTTAATAACAATATGTTTAGGGCGCAGAATGGTACAGCATACCTACAAGGGATACAAGTAGATTATCTGAGCGTTTGCCGGTTAATCCGTGTCTATTTTGACTTTAGTTAAGCGGCTTATTTTCCCGCTTCTTTAGCCTCAAATACCGCCCGCGCCTCTTTAGCATCAGAATGCTGATCCAAAATCATTTTCGAAGGACAAGATAGCACCGCATTGCTCTTGAGTGCATTGATTCTATTCTTCGAGAAAGCCACAGGATTTGCCTCATAAATCGCCAACATAGCGCCATATACACTCACATCCCAATCCTTGGCATATCGATTAGCGATACGCCACAACGTCTCGCCAGCAAGATACGTTAACTGGCAATGTTCGGGCGTCTGTGAGGCCGTTTCAGCAATATTCTGTTTTTGCTCATTATTTGCCGTTTTCACTATTTCTGGAACCACAGTTTCAGTTGCAGCGTTTTCAACAGCCCCTTTTTCAACAGCAATCGTCTCAGAGGTTTTAGCGAAGGCGTTTATCTCAGTAGCCGACGTATTTTGTTTGTTCGCGGCTTCAGGAAATCTAAAGCCAGTCACCACTTCTACCGTTGGCACTTTGGATTGGGTATTTGCAGCAGTAGCAACAGTCACTGCGGGCGTTACCTCTACAAGTGGCTTTGATTCTGCCACTACTTTTACAGGCTTAATGCCCACTTTATCCGCACTTTTGGGGGTGCCCGCTGTGGTGGTATTTTTAGTGTCCGAAACCGCTTTTGTCGTTAACGCGGCAGAGGCCGGTTTAGCCGCGCCGAATAAATTGATACTTTTGACGTCGTACCATCGGTCAAGGCGATACTCTCTCACTAAGAGCTTAGCGCTGCTATCCTTCACATCTTCAACGCCAGTGAGTAAAACTAAAAAGCGATTAATCTCCTCAACCATTAACCTTTCTTCGCCGCTAGCTTGCTGCACAACAAACTCTAAGCGCGACATATCTTGATTGTCTGCGATCACATTAACCCTGAGTTTAGGATAAGCGCCTAATTCAAACATCCGGCTATTAATACTCACATGGGAGACTTGAGCCATGCTAGGTGCGCTGCACACCAAAGCAAGTAGACCTAATGATTTCACTATATTAGCCATTTATTTACTCTCAACTATCCTTGGTAAACCATCATTAGGGCTAGCCCTAGCCAGCCGCGCTGAGTACACTAAACCACATTCTTGTCTAAGACTTGCCTGCATATGTCATTGTTTGTCGAAGTTGCGTTACCTGTGCCTATGCGGCAAACCTTTAGCTACCGCGTACCCGAATCCTATCCTAGTACACCGCAAATAGGTGTGCGCGTTAAAGTTCCCTTCGGTCGTCAACAATTGATCGGGTTAGTCACAGGTATCACTGAGTCTTGCAGCTTAGCCCCAAAGCAAATTAAGTCTGTGCTCGAGTTTATCGACGATAAACCTTTACTGCCTGAATCACTTTATAAATTAACTCTTTGGGCTGCGAGATACTATTTTTGCAGCCAAGGGCAGATGCTAACCCAAGCCTTACCTGTGGCTCTGCGTAAAGGGCTCGATGCCGCGCCACAAAAAATCCAATTCTGGCAATTAACTGAAATAGGCCAAAATATTGCGCCCGAAGCGGTTAAACGCGCACCCGCACAGAAAAAACTACTCGAGTTACTCAAAACCGCCAGCTTAACCCAAGAAGAGGTTATCAGCTTAGACATCAGTAAAGCGGCGCTTAAAGCCCTAGAAGATAAAGGCTGGGTGGCACGCCATGAAAAAATTGCCGAGCTTAACCTCGACTGGCGCACCACACTCGAAATGGACGAAACGCCACATAAACTCAATAAAGAACAAGCCGTCGCCGTTGCCACTTTAAATCTGCAACAAGGATATCACTGTACTTTATTAGAAGGCATTACCGGTTCGGGTAAAACGGAAGTCTATCTTGCTGTACTCGAAGAAATCCTCAAGCAAGGCAAACAAGCGTTAATTTTAGTGCCTGAAATCGGCTTAACACCCCAGACAATCAACCGCTTTAAGCGCCGTTTCAAAGTCAATGTTGCCATTTTGCATTCAGGGTTAACCGACAATCAGAGACTCGAAGCATGGCGCCAAGCCCGCTGTGGTCAGGCTGCAATCATTATCGGCACCCGCTCAGCATTGTTCACACCTATGGCGTATCCCGGCATCATCATACTCGATGAAGAACACGACAGTAGTTTCAAACAACAGGAAGGCGTTGGTTATCATGCCCGCGACTTGGCAGTCATGCGTGGCCATTTAGAAGCGATTCCGGTGATTTTGGGCACAGCGACGCCCTCACTCGAAAGTCTACAAAATGCCTTAAGCGGCCGTTACCATCATTTACAATTGGGTGAACGCGCAGGTGCGGCTAAAAAAGTGCGCCAAGGCATTATCGACATTAAAAATATGCCGCTGAAAGCCGGTATGTCAGTGCCGTTACTGAACGAAATCCGCCTGCATTTAGACGCAGGCAACCAAGTCTTGTTGTTTCTCAATCGCCGCGGCTTCGCACCAGCCCTGCTTTGCCACGAGTGTGGGCACTTACACGAATGCGACCGCTGCGACGCGTTTTTCACAGTACATCAATCCCTTGGCGAAATTTGCTGTCACCATTGTGGCAATCAATACGCTATCCCTAAGCAGTGTCACAAATGTGGCAGCACTATGTTGATGGGCCAAGGCATAGGCACAGAACAGCTCGCCGAAGCGCTGCAGCAAGAGTTTCCGAAACATCCCGTGGTGCGCATCGACCGTGATACGACCCGCCTTAAAGGTTCATTAGAAACCCACTTAAATGCGATTCATAAGGGGGAATATAAAATCCTCGTCGGCACGCAAATGCTGGCTAAAGGCCATCACTTCCCTGATGTCACGCTTGTTGGGTTACTCGATGTCGATGGCGCCTTATTTAGTGCCGACTTCCGCGCACCTGAGCGTTTTGGGCAACTCTATACCCAAGTTGCAGGTCGTGCAGGGCGCGCCAGTAAACCCGGCACGGTATTATTGCAAACTCACCAGAGCGACAATCCCATTTTGCGGGATTTGCTGCACCGCGGTTATGGCGAGTTTGCTCGCAGCCAGCTCAAAGAACGTCAACAAGCACTGCTGCCGCCAGCATGGCACATGGTGTTGGTGCGCGCCGAAGCGCATTTAGCCAGTGATGCCGATAACTTTCTCAACGCCTTTGCCGCGCTTTTGCCGCAAGATAAAGAATTTGAGGTGATTGGTCCTATGCCAGCGCCCTTAGATAAAAAAGCCGGCAAGTTCCGCCGCCAACTCTTATTCCAAGCTAAAAACCGCAATCGCTTGCAACAAGAGTTTGAACGTATTCATCCGCTTGTAGAACAACTTATCGAAGCTAAACGCTGCCGATGGAGCTTAGACAGAGATCCACAGGATCTCCTTTGAGTCGAGTATTTGATAAGTATTTAAGCGCCATTTGATAAAAAATCATCGGGAAGATAGCAATTGTTAACCACAAACGGCTAAAATATGCGGTTATTCCCTGTATTCACTCTTAAAGTTAGTGCCGATTAGAACCCATGAAATCACATATCCAATCATTACTTGAACAAACTCTAGAATCCTTTAAACAACAAGGTATTGTGCCTGCTGACTTTGAAGCACGCATTCAGGTAGATCGAACCAAGGATAAGAGTCATGGCGACTTGGCAACCAACTTAGCCATGATGCTGACTAAGGTCGCGGGCAAGAATCCACGCGAATTAGCCCAACTGATCATCGACACCTTACCGGCTTCGGCTTATGTGGCTAAGGTTGAGATCGCAGGTCCTGGCTTTATCAACTTTTTTATCAACGACAGCGCCTTAGCTGATCAACTGCAAAATGCCGTCAACGATGAGCATTTAGGTATCAAGTTACCGACACCGCAAACCGTTGTTGTTGATTACTCTTCACCCAACCTCGCCAAAGAAATGCACGTAGGTCACCTACGTTCAACCATCATTGGTGACAGTGTGGTGCGTGCGCTAGAATTTTTAGGCCACAAGGTCATTCGTCAAAACCATGTCGGCGACTGGGGCACACAATTTGGTATGTTGCTGGCCTACATGGAAGAGCTACGCGCCAAAAATGGTGAGAAAGCGCAACTTGAACTGTCTGATTTAGAAAACTTTTACCGCGCTGCCAAACTGCGCTTCGACGAATCGGCCGAGTTTGCGACCCGCGCTCGTCAATTAGTGGTTGAGTTGCAATCTGGCGATGAATACTGCAACAAACTGTGGCGCGAATTTAACGACATTTCGTTGAGCCACTGCCATGAAGTTTACGCCCGTTTAGGTGTAAGCCTAACCCGCGCCGACGTGCACGGTGAAAGTGCCTATAACGCCGATCTCGAGCAAGTAGTTAAAGATTTAGATGCCCAAGGTTTATTAACCGAAAGCAACGGCGCCAAAGTTGTGTTCCAAGAAGCCTTCCGCAATAAAGAAGGTGAGCCACTGCCAGTGATCATCCAAAAGGCCGATGGCGGCTATTTGTATGCCACCTCAGATCTTGCGGCAATGCGCTACCGCTCGAACGTGTTAAAGGCCGATCGCGTCCTGTATTTTGTTGACCTACGTCAGGCACTGCATTTTCAACAAGTCTTTAGCCTAGCGAAACTGGCTAAGTTTGTCCGTGAAGATATGTCGTTAGAACACTTAGGTTTTGGCACTATGAACGGCGAAGATGGCCGTCCATTCAAAACCCGTAGCGGCGGTGTCGTTAAGTTAGTTGACCTGTTAGAAGAAGCCAATGTGCGCGCGCTAGAACTCGTTCGTAGCAAAAATCCTGATATGGATGAGGCCACGCTGACTGAAATTGCCCGTGTCGTTGGGATCAGCGCCGTTAAATATGCTGACTTGTCGAAAAACCGCACCAGCGATTACATTTTCAGCTTTGAACAAATGCTCAGCTTCGAAGGCAATACCGCACCTTACCTGCTGTACGCTTACACCCGTGTTGCGGGCATATTCAAGCGAGTAACCGATCTGGATCTCAGCCAAGCGAAAATCGTGCTTGAGCATGAAAAAGAGAAAGATCTCGGTAATAAGTTGGCGCAGTTCGGTGAGATCCTCAATCGTGTTGTCGATAAAGGTCAGCCGCACGTACTGTGTGCTTATTTATACGAATTAGCGGGTGCTTTCTCTAGCTTTTACGAAGCTTGTCCAGTGCTTGCCGCCGATAATGACGCGCAAAAGAACAGCCGTTTATTACTCGCGCAACTGACGGCTCGTACGTTACAAAAAGGCCTAAATCTACTCGGTATTGAAACCTTAGAGCGGATGTAAGCCATGAGTAATCGCGATTATGCCAATAGAAGGCCGCAGTCGGGCGCTAAACCGCGCCCAATCCGCGCGACTCGCCCAACTCGAGCAAAGCCTTCACAATCTAAATCGGCGCCGCGTAAGAAGCTGCCGCTGACCTTGATAGGCTTTGTCATACTCGCTGTGGGTTGTTTCGTCTATTTCCTGTCAAGCATTAAAGATAATGCTAAGCAAGAAGTGAAGCCGATACCCGCTCCAGCCAAGAAAACGGAAGTACAAGTTAAGCCTCAAGAGACAGCAGTGCTTACTCCTAAGGTCAAAGAACCTGAACGCCAAGCGGTCGTTATCCCAGTAGAGACAACTGAAACTGCTGAGCTTATTGTTCCGCCAAAGAAAGATCCAAATGCTCTGCCACCACAACCAAAGGAAGAATGGACCTATCTCAACGAGCTTGAAAATAAGCATGTTGAGGTCGATATTCCCGATATTGTTGCGAGCAGAACACCGATGCAATATCAGTTGCAGTGTGCTTCTTTCCGCCAAGAATCACAGGCGAACGAGATGAAAGCCGTCATCGCTTTCCAAGGTTTAGAGGCGCAAGTGAGACAAGTCGAAGGTACGACTGGCGTATGGTACAAGGTTGCTTTAGGCCCCTTCGAGCGTAAACGTGATGCAGAGCGTAAACGTCATACACTGCAAAAAGCGGGAATTAATGGTTGCCAGATTCTGGCGATTCCTAAATAAGGCTTTAGCCTACTTCTGATAGACTATTAAGAATAAATAGCGGCCAGCGTTTTATCGCTCGTCGCTATTTTTTTGTCCGTATAACATGACTCACGCATTGACTCTGCCCGCCCATAAAAACTCAGTTTTAAACAACAACTCATTTCAAATTTGCTGATCTACTAAATTTATAACCCATTATTTGTAAACAACAAAATCCTTTATTAAGAAAGATTAATATGCAGTTTAATTGACCTAGATCAAACTTAGGCGTATCTCTTAATTAACAGCAAGACCGCTGTATCTGTGTCAAATCCAACCTCAGGGTGAAGTATTATGAATGCATTAATCGAGATAGAGGCCACCGAATTCAGCCAACTGTTCAAGAGTGGCGACATGCTGGGAATTAGGATGTTTATGGAACATGTGCGCATGCCGCTGGATGTTCAAGACAAGATTTATGACGAAATTTCTGCGCTTCAGCAATTAGAACAAAACCAAATTGCCAAGCTCATTGAAACCCACGCCCATTCCCAAATTCATGAACGCCTAGCTTATTAGCCTTCCATTCAATGAAAAATTTAACTATGCCCAACTGCAGCTTCTGGCGGTTCATTCAACAGAAGCTGTCTAACCCACCCACTCTCCATCACACAGAATCAAATTTCAGCCAAAAAATAAGGCCAAACACCTGAGTATTTGACCTTAATGAACTAGCTAGTTTCAGATTTTAACCACAGCCTTAGCTCGGTTTTTCTTCCGTTAAGCCTATGCTATTCATCCAGTAATCGAAATCCACCATATTACCCGGCAATACGACTCGACTATTCTTCTGGCTTAAGCCATCGAGCTGTTTAAAGTATTGCTCACCGAGTTGCATCCGCAGGGCATTGTGACCACCCGGCGCGGCAATAACAGAGGCGAGACGTTCAATCGATTCTGCCGTTGCGCGGGAAATGGTTAAAATTTCCTCAGCCTTACCTTCGGCTTCGTTAATCCGGCGCTGCATCTCACCTTCAGAACGGTTTACCGTTTCAGCTTTAACCCCTTCAGAACGGTTAATTTTACTCTGTTTGTCACCTTCACTCTTAGCCAATAATGCACGGCGCTCACGCTCGGCATTTACTTGCATTTCCATGGCATTTTTAACGGTTTCAGGTGGTGTGATATTTTTTATTTCATAACGATGCACACGTATTCCCCACATGGCACCCGCTTGATCTAAGACTTGCACTACCTTGGCTGAAATCACATCACGCTCTTCAAACGTACGATCAAGATCAAGTGTCCCTATGACAGAGCGCGTCGTCGTTTGCGCCAACTGAATTGCTGCATAACGATAATCAGTAATACCATAGCTGGCCTTCACTGGATCAGTCACAGAGATATAAATCACCCCATCCACTTCAACGTTTACTTCGTCGCTCGAGAAACATTCCTGCGGTGGTACGTCAATGGTTTCTTCTTTCAAATCATGAATAAAAGCCACTTTATCCACAAAGGGGATCAAGGTATGGAACCCTGCATCTAACGTACTGTGATACTTACCTAAACGCTCAACAATAAAAGCCGATTTAGTGGGTACTAGGCGGATCGATTGAAATAGTTTAATCACAAAAATGGCAAATATCAGGCCCCAAATCGCCATCACAATCAAATCTGTATCTACTGGAATATTCATTATCGCGCTCCTTTGCCAAGATTATTCTGGCCACTCATAGTCTGAGTGACTTGCTCCATGCCTTCGAAGAAACCTTCAAGTTTTGCCATTTCAGCGGGAACAACAGAGACTTGTGCATCATTGAGGATCTTGCCAACTTGAGCAATAAACTGTTCTTTTAATAGCATATTCATCGCATCTGTACCGCCATTGACGGCTAATGCTTGCGAGATCATTGCCATACCTTCGGATTTTGCTTTCGCTATGATAGCGATCTCCTGACCTGTACCTTTAGCTTCATTAATCCGTTTCTGTTTTTGACCTTCTGACAGGTTAATGGCCTCTTGGCGCTCACCTTCAGACATATTGATCATCGCGGCTTTTTCGGCATTCGCTAAGGTAATTTCGGCACGTTTACGACGCTCAGCTTCCATCTGCTTCTCAAGAGTGTGGATCACATGGCGTGAAGGCGTGATATTACGAATTTCATAGCGCAATACCTTGATTCCCCATGGCTCGGAAGCCTTATCTATTTCCCGCACGATTGATTCATTTAAGCTATCACGCTCAGAGAAAGTCTCACTCAAACTCAGCTTACCGATTTCAGATCGCATAGTGGTCTGGGCTAAATTCACCGCTGCTTTACGGTAGTTTTCAATACCATAACTCGCCAATTTGCCATCCATCACTTTGAGGTAGACCAAGCCGTCCACTTCAAGTTGAGTGTTATCTTTGGAGATACAACTCTGTGGCGGCACATCTAATACTTGCTCACGGGTATCGTGACGGTAGGAGACGCGATCGAAAAAAGGGATCAAAAAATGAAATCCAGGGCTTAATACTGCGCGGAATTTGCCAAGACGCTCAATGACATGCACTTCACGCATCGGCACAATTAACATCAACTTATAAAGAATAAAAAAGATAAATAAAATGACTAAGGTAAATACAAACATAGATTCCATCCTTTAGTTTTTGGAAGCTTCTATTGAAATAGGCTCAACGACTAGAGCGATATTTTCACGACAAATAATTCTGACTTCGGTACCCGCCTCGATAATGCTGCCATCGCCAAGCGCTGGCCATTCACTACCTTGAAACTCCACCCGCCCAGGTGTTTGCCCAGGACCTATGGTCTGCTTTACGCGAACAATTTGATTGTATAGTTCGATTGCTTCATCCGTGTTATCAACATGGGAATCACCACCAACGAGCCTCTGAGTGACTTGTCTGAAAACCAATAACAACACAATGGCAGAGATAAACCACAGGGTCATGCTCTGCACGACACCTTCGACCAGTCCTATGCCTAACGCACTTGCCACGACTAAACAAGCCGCACCCAGCAACACTATGATGCCACCTGGAACCACTATTTCGGCGAGCATTAACACTAAACCAATCACTGCCCACACTAAAATCGGATTTGAAAACTCCATATTTCCCCCTGAAATGAGAGTGTCCTTTACTGCACTATAACAGCAGAGTTTCGGATAATCGACATAATATGTCAAAATTTACCCTGTCAAAACGCACACTCAATCACCTATGACTTAATCCTCATTCTCCCATATCCGCCCACGAAAGCCGTCAGGTTGTTTTAAAATTAAGCATAATCAATTCAAAAAGATAGCAAGCCCCCAATCCACAAGCGGCGCAATAACAATAAAAAACATTAAAAATCAATTATCTAAAAATAAAATTCCTCACTAATGATTATGTGATTTTGACAACAACATTCGATAAAAACTTTGAATAAATGTAAATTTTTGCATATATTGCCCCCACTTTTGAGCAAGTCCTTTGACGTACACTCGCGCTAGGTTTGAACTTACCCATCAAACCATGCCATAGGTCAGAGAGCGGATTGAGTAAGACACGAATTAACTTCGACCTATACAACAGGAAATAACAATGAAAAAAACATGCCTATGCCTAGCACTAATGCTTTCTCCTCAAGCATTTGCGGGTGACTTAGTACAGTGGTGGGATTTCAGTGCAACAGCCCTCTATGGCGAAGACTACGATTTAGCGCCATCGGACAAACAAGCCACTATCACCTTGGAAACGGCTGGCGGCTGGAAATACGGTGATTGGTTTGCCTTCCAAGATTTTATCTATTTCAAAGGTAACGACACGGGCATGGAAAGCACTACCTATGGTGAAATTTCGCCACGTTTTAGTGCCAGTAAAATTCTTGGCGAAAAAATAGCCTTTGGCCCAGTAACAGACTTGTCTCTAGCGTTAACCTATGAAGAAGGTGAAGGCCCAGTCCACAGCCTACTTTACGGTTTAGGGGTTGACGTAGCAGTACCATACTTTACTTATCTTAACTTTAATACCTATCGCCGCGATGGTATGAGCACTGGTAACAATAGTGACGGCTGGCAGTTCACTCCTGTATTTCGTATCGATATCCCTGTTGGATCTGCCAACATAGTACTCGATGGCTTTATCGACTGGGTATTTGCCACCGACGATAACGGCTACGAGGAAAACTTCCATTTCAACCCACAGCTAAAATACGATCTCGGTAAGAGTCTGTTCGGGGATCATCAAGCCAATAAATTATTGGTGGGTATCGAATACGATCTGTGGACCAATAAATACGGTGTGAAAGGCGTCGATCAAGACACTTACTCTGTGATTGCTCAATACCATTTCTAATCGGTACCGGCATAGTTTTAAAGCAACAAAAAAGGTGCCATTGGCACCTTTTCTATTCTGAGCACTCACTTTGCAGGGGAGTATTGCTTAGCTTACTAAAAATTAAGCTAACAATTTTTTCGCTGCTGCAACCACGATAGAAACCGCACTCACTTCAGTTTTCTTCATTGTGGCTTCATTAGGAATTTCTTGTTGGGTGCGGTTTACAATCACACCTGCAACGCAGGCTGCACGCCAACCTTGAGTAGCACACATAGTGAACAAAGTGGAAGATTCCATCTCATAGTTCAGTACGCCCATATCTTGCCATTCTTTCATAGAACCCGCGAAACGACGCGTTACACGGCCAGTGACAGTGTCATAACGCTCTTGGCCTGGGTAGAAAGTATCAGAAGAAGCCGTTACGCCAATGTGTGGCTCTACGCCTGCATCGCGACACGCTGCAACCATAGCAGTGGTACATTCAAAGTTTGCAACCGCAGGGAACTCCATAGGTGCAAAGTGCAAGCTCGCGCCATCTAAACGCACTGAAGCTTGAGTCACAATCACATCGCCCACATTCACATGGGGTTGAATTGCACCTGTAGTACCAACGCGCAGGAAGGTATTCACACCTAACTGTGCAAGTTCTTCTACTGCGATAGAAGTCGATGGACCACCGATACCGGTTGAACACACGACTACTGGCTTGCCATCGGCATAAGCTAAATAGCTTGTATACTCGCGGTGGCTAGCAAGAAACGTCGCATTGTCCATTAGTTCGGCAATACGTTTTACACGCTCTGGATCACCAGGAACGATTGCTAAGGTTGCACCATCGAGCATCGCTTTGGTCAAACCTAAATGAAATACATCAGCCATTGTGAAAACCCCTTTCATTTTTGATAATTAAATTCTTATAAAATCGACTTTAACCTAGTATCGAAGCGGTGAAGGTTAACTTGATCACAGAATTATCGGCAAGAAGTAATTGTTTAGTCGTAATGAAATTACCAACTACACCAGCATCTGCTCACAAGATAGCAAATTTGCCCATATTTCGAATGTCAGTCTGATTTATACCAAACAAAGTGTGAACCAGATCCTGAACTCATGCCAGAGGCTGTGGCAACAAATACCTAAGATACTGATTTAAAATATATTAAAATAAATCATCCATTAGTATTAATCTAAGTGACCGCTAAAAGTGATCTAAGTCACGTTTAACGACTTGGTATAAGGTTAGGGTTAAGGCGTAACCTGAAGTGTAGTAAATGACGACAAGGAGAATGCCGATGTTTCCAGAGTACAGAGAATTAATTTCCACCCTGAAAACCCAAGATGCTCATTTTCAACGTAAGTTTAATGAGCATAATCAGTTAGACGAGGAAATCAAACAACTGGAAAAACGTGTCGCCAGTGATTTCAATCCCACTGTGAAAGAACTCAAAAGCAGAAAGTTACATTTAAAAGAGGAAATTTATCAGATCCTCAAATCCCACGAGTAATTCTACTATTACTCTAAAGACAAATAAGGGCGCCTAAGCGCCCTTATTAATGTCATCACAATCGCTTACAGATAGTAATCCTTCAGCGGTGGGAAACCGTTAAAGCATACTGCTGAATACGTCGTCGTATAAGCCCCTGCGGTTAACCAATACATACGATCGCCAATGGCTAAGTCATTTGGTAAGCCATAGCTATAGTGCTCATACATGATATCTGCACTGTCACAGGTTGGGCCGGCAATCACGCATTTATCCAGCTCGCCTTGACGCTCAGTATAAATCGGGAACTTAATCGCCTCGTCCATCGTTTCAATCAAGCCAGAGAATTTACCCACATCGGTAAACACCCAACGCTCTAAAGTCGTGTAAGATTTTTTGCTGATCAGTACCACTTCAGACACTAAAATCCCCGCGTTAGAGATCAACGAACGACCTGGTTCCAAAATAATTTGTGGTAAATCATCACCAAAATCTTCCTTCAGGAAGTGAGTGATTTGCTCGGCATACACACCCAATTGATTGGTTTTATCAATATAGTTAGCAGGGAAACCGCCGCCCATATTGATCATCTTCAGGGTGATATTGTGCTCATCACGCAGTCGGTCAAAAATACTTTTCACTTTACCAATAGCGGAATCCCAAGCACCTATGTCACGTTGCTGAGAACCCACATGGAAAGAAATACCGAAAGGTTCTAAGCCTAATTCCTGCGCCAATACTAATAGCTCATAGGCCATTTCGTTTTGGCAGCCGAATTTACGGGATAACGGCCAATCAGCAGTATCTGTACCTTCGGTCAGAATGCGCACATAAATACGTGAACCCGGCGCTTCTTCAGCGATCATTCGCAAATCGGCTTCTGAGTCAGATGCATACATACGCACGCCACGCTCATAAAATGCACGTACATCTTGACGCTTTTTAATCGTATTACCATAGCTGACTCGATCGGTTGTCACACCGACATTCATGACCATATCTAGCTCATAAATCGAGGCTATATCAAAGTTTGATCCTTTATCTTTTAGTAAAGATAAGATCTCGGCCGCAGGGTTTGCCTTAACTGCATAATAAACGTTGGCGTAAGGAAAACTATTAACCATGTCATCGTATTGTTTCGCTATGATACTGGTATCGATCACGACGAACGGGGTTGCTTTGTCTTTGGCAAACGCTTCAATACGCTTGAATGTGTCCATATCATAATAGTCAGCAACATCAATAGATTGAAATTGGCTCATTGGGCCAGAGTCTCCTTTGGGTCAGATAGATAACAGTAAGTGTGATGTATTAAAAACGTGCGCAGTAAACGATATTTTTTCGCTTTACGCAACGAATTTTTATGCTGAATTAATAACTTTTTATTCCCCAACTCTTTAAGGAACTGAACCATCAAAAAAAGGCGCTATAAAACAAATAATTATGCACACAAACCCTAAGGTAAATTTGTGTTCATTATCAGAATAAAAAGTGAATTTTTTACGACGTTATCGGAAGGGAGATGGATAGACTGGCTGGAGCCAAAATATCCATCTAAAAACAGTTATCTTGAAGTAACAGTCACACAGCGAAAAGAAGACTAATGGATGCCTTAAAATACGTCCGTTAAATCGAGTCGTTACTGCGGCTGATTGAGTTTTGCGAGGGCTTGGTTCAAGGCTTCACTGGAATCAAAATAGGCAATGTCCAAAATGTTACGCTGCTTGAGCAATATCATAGTGGCCATATCTTTGTTATCAGGTAATAAACGACTGATCTCACCATCCCTATCTAACCCAATCGCAAAAGGTAAATCTTGCATCTGTGGCACAGCCACAAATTTAGCGATCAAAGAAGGCATACCACTGATATCGGCAACATAAACTAAACCCGCTGGCATTTGAGTCGCGCTCAAGGGGGTAAGTGCATCCTTAATCACATCACCGCCTTTCATGCTGCGACTAAAGAGCAGCACTTGAGTCTCATCAGTCACATTAATGGTTTTATCATTTTGGTCGAGAAGTGAAATGGGATTAATCGCATCTCCGGCAACATAACTCGCAGCATACGCCCAGATTGGGGTTAACAGACAAGACAAACATAACAACAGCGTTTTCATAAACACTCGACTCCATTATTGGATAGGCGAACAGCATACCTGACTCCCCCTATCGACTCATTAAATCAACCACGATTACATGATACGCTTCACACATGAAGGGCGAAAAGTATTTGGTGAAATTTCTACGCTATAATCGCACAGTTAATTTTATTACAAGGATATCATAATGATAACACCTGGACTCGATCAAGAATTGCAGCAACTACAAGGCGTTTATCAACTCATCACCGAGTTTTTAGTCACCTACAGCTTTCAACTCGTAGGTGCTTTGCTGATCTTTTTGTTAGGTTTATGGGTAGCCAGTAAAGTATCACGCTTAGTCGCTAAGCAATTCGACAAACACAATATCGATATCACCCTAAGCAATTTTGTCAGCAATCTTATCCGCATTCTGATCATCGTCATGGTTGGGATTATCGCCCTCGGCAAAATCGGCATCAGTATTACCCCTATGGTTGCGGCAATTGGTGCCGCCTCCCTCGGTGCAGGTTTAGCCTTACAAGGTATGCTAGCGAACTATGCCGCAGGCGTGACTATTATCGTCACCCGCCCTTTTGTGGTAGGCAATACTATTGAAATTAAAGGGGAAAGCGGCGTTGTTAAACGTATCCACTTAGGCATGACCATACTCACCAATGAGGAAGGCGAGCAAATCAGCATTCCTAATAAGCATATCGTCGGCGAAATCCTGCACAACTCCTTCAGCAATAAGCTAGTCGAAACCCAGTTCAATCTCAGTTACAACACAGATCCCGAACGAGCCATTAGTGTGATTACTGAGTTATTGAGCAATAATCCCTATGTTTATCAAGAGACCACACCTAATATTGGCATCAATGGTTTTAATGCTAATGGAATTGAAATGGGGGTTCGTTACTGGGTGCCCACACAAAGCTATTTTCAACATAAATATAAGGTGAACCTCGCTCTTTATAACGCCCTTAAGCAGGCAGGAATCGAGATTGCCTGCCCCATTAGGGAGATCCATCTGCAAGATAAATAACGCTAATGCCCATGGGATTGGTAGGCTTAGTCGATCAGCCTAGCCCAAATTGTAAACTTGCATTCTTGTAAAAATTTACGTTTACTATACTCCCAAATATCGATAGTGATGGACTACTATGTTGTTGATACTCATAATTATTGCTTTTATTGTACTGTTTATTTTTTTCGCTAAATATCAAAAAAAACAAGTGCAAGCTAAAGCACTTGCCGCAGGTGATCCTACTGCGCTACTCAATCATGGCTTAACACTGATTAACCAAGGCGAAGTCAACTCTGGCCTAGATTATATTCAGCAGGCAGTCGATAAAGGCTTAGCCGTTGCCGCCATTGCTATGGCCGAACTTTATTCCGGTCGATTCCCACAAGTTCCCGCCGATCCCAAGGCATCTAACGATTGGTATAAAAAAGCCGCCGAAATAGAGCCTCAATTTTTACCCATGCTCACACTACCTAATTTGCTCTCTTCTGAGTCGCAAACACTCGATGAGTTAATCGCACAGGCAGAACAGCTCAAACCTAATGCCGAAGCGGGGCAAGCCGAGTTTCAATATGAGCTTGCTTACTTGTATCTAAGCCAGCCCTTTCTCGATCCCGATGCTAGCCAAGCAATTTACTGGTTCGAAAAAGCCGCCGCACAAGAAGACCAAAGAGCCTATTACCATTTAGCCACACTCTACTGGCATGATGAACGCGTTACTTCGGACTATTCCAAAGCACGGGAATACTTTGAGAAATCCGCCGCCGCTGGTGATGAATTAGCAAAAGATGATCTAGGACATATGCTTGCTGCTGGCCAAGGTGGACCTAAAGATTTAGCGCGTGCAGAGGCATTACTTAGCGAGCGCGCCGCAGACGATGATTTCCGCCAGTATTATCTTGGTAAACGTTTCCTCTACGGTGAAGATTTGGCTGTCGACTATGACAAGGCGCGCCATTGGTTAAGCCAATCTGTCGCTAGAGGTAATGACTTCGCTAAGATTGAATTTGCTCATCTTTTACTGAAAGCGCCACAAAATGAGAGTGATTACCAACAGGCTAAAATTGACTTTGAAGAATTCGCACTTAAGTGGAATGAAGACGCACTGCTAGGCTTAGGCAAGATTTATGAGCAAGGTTTAGGCGTGAGTCGCCAACCGATTAAAGCGTTAATGTATTACCAGCTCGCGGCCATGAGCAATAGAGCCGATCATCTAAAAGAATTAGCCAGATTCAGTCAGCAACTAGGTACCTTAGAGATAAGAGAGGCTGAGCGTCTACGTGACAGTTTCTTGCATCAGCATCCAATCCCCGCTGAGCAACAACAATATTTTTATTTCTATAAGGCTGAATCATTTTTAAGTGGTGAAAAACCCACTCAAGAGGCTCTACAAGCGGCAGAAGCTTGGTACGTCAAATCGGCAGAGCTAGGTCATGAAATTGCTATGCGGGAACTGGTCAATATTTACGGCGCAGAACAATTAAATAAACCTATACAAATGTTTATTTGGTCTAGTTTATTGCTACGTCATTTTGGTAAATACGGGATGAATAGCGCTCAACGACTCCATCAAAACACCGCAAAATCATGTTTAACCGAATCCGAACTTGCCTACGCCGAAACTCAAATTGAGGCTATTGAAACCCAATTAACGCCCTATCTTGAGTCGGATAGGTAAGTTTCCTAGCAGCGAATGAGCCCCAGAAAAGGTTTGGTCAGATTTAACAGGCCAAACCGTTTGGTTATAAAATAGAGTGAATTTATAATTACTTAAAAAGCACAGTGGATGTATAAGCACTACAATCAATTATTGACCAAACCTGCGCAGCTAAACGACTCAAAAATAAAACATAGTCAGGTTAACTGCCCAGCCCTAAATTAAAACTGACCATTTTAATAGGCAAGATGTATGAGGCTGATACTGATCATTGTCATTTCATGCTTATTTCTGCCCCAAGCAAGGGCAGAAACCTCTGCCGTTGTCTGGCAAGCACACTGCCGCGATAGGCATCCTGTTATTTATGTCGAAAATGGTGAGTGCAAAGGCCCAGGTGCAGCTGTCATCAATGAAGTCATCGCCCGCCTAGGTCACAAGATAAATTGGAGTAATGTGCCTTGGGCACGCACAATTAAAGTGGCAGAAATGGGACAAGTCGACCTAATCCCCGTCCATTCGATGAAGCCAGAGCGCAACGATTTTCTAGACCCTATGCTACTGGGATACGACAAGCGCTACGTCTATTACTTTGCCCTTGCGAATAGACAACTTGAAGTCAAACATTTCGATGAACTAAAACCTCATATCATTGGCGCACTTAGAGGCGCTTTTTACTGTCCGCAGTTCAATGACAATCAAAACCAACTAAAAGTGTCTTTTGTTAATGATAACGGTCAGTTAATCAATATGTTGAAGGCTGGACGTATCGATTTAGCCATCACCTCCGAACAACATGAAATGCAATTCTTTGCTAAAGATCCCCAGCTTAAGCAGATGGCATACGTAGATATCAGCAAAAATGGCCGCTATTTCAGTATTCCGCTCATGTCGCCGCAGCATCAATATGCCAAGCAAGTTCACCAGATAGTCGACGACATGCGCACCTCAGGTGAAATTACTCAACTATTTAAATCCTACGGCGTCGAGCCTCCACTTAATCTCACTGAATCGCCCTTAGCGACTCACTAATCTGAATGCTGATAACCCAAAACTAACTTGGAATTAATTCGATCGAGCGGCTAAATGCCGTAACAAGGTCGCCAATGTTGGCGCAACTGCCTGATGGGAGGGATAACACAAACCAATACGACGGAACATTCTCGGACCATCAAATTTCACTTGCTTGAGCCTAGGCTCATCTTCAATCAAACCATCGGGTAAAAAACTCACGCCAAATCCGGCTAACACTAGCGACATCACTAGAGATTTTGACTCAGCCTTAGCGACCAAATTAAGCGACATATTGCTGCACGCCAATAAACCTATCGTTTGCTGATGGGCTTCACAGGGTGGGCACTCAATAAAGTCAAAGCCATTGAGCTGCTCGGGGCGTAGGCTATCTACTTGGGCGAGGGTATGATCCTTGGGGACGCAGAGCACATAATCCTCCTCCCACAGCGGAAAAAATACTTCATCTTCATGGCGCAAGCTGTCGATGCTTAAACGGCAATCTGCAGGGCTTTGATAGTCCACCAGCTCCAGATCTAGCTTATCAATGGCTTGATTCACCTGCTGTAAAAATCCTGCCAAACGCCGCTGGCTTAAGTCTGGCATCACAGCCAAACGTAGCTTTTGCCGACTTGCCTTCGCCATAAACAAGCCTGGTAACTTACTCGCCTCCTCGACTAATTTAACCGCCAAAGGGTATAGATAGTGCGCGCTGTCCAAAGGTTTAACGCCTTTTTTGCTGCGCTCAAATAACTGACCACCAAGCTCTTCTTCTAGTTGCTTTAACCCAGCAGACAGTGAAGGCTGGCTCACAAAGCAACGGTTAGCCGCCGAGGTAATATTGTTCTCTTCAAAAATTGCAATAAAGAAACGCAGCAAACGCAAATCGACCATTTAATCTTCTCCGACAACCGACGAGTTCAGCACAAATTTCAACAATAGTGCCATAGGCTGAGCCTATCATATCCAGCTGGAATAAGTATTTTTCGACTGAAAATCCCCAGCCTATACTGGTTAACAAGTTCAAGACGCCGAACAACAGTTTGTTTACGGCTTACATTGGCTCCAATTAATAGGAAATACTAATGAATCAAGTTACTAAATCACTGGTTGTCATCACAGGCGCTTCATCGGGTATTGGCGCCGCTATGGCCAAAAGCTTTAGCGCTGCAGGCCACCCGCTGCTATTACTGGCACGCCGAGTTGAAGCAATGCAAGCGCTTGAATTACCAAACAGCCTTTCTATCAGCGTCGATGTCACCGACGGCGCAGCTATTAAAACCGCCATAACCCAAGCAGAAGCACAATTTGGCCCGGTCGGCTGTCTTATCAATAACGCAGGAATCATGCTACTGGGCCAAATCGATGTGCAAGATCCCAACGAATGGAGCCGCATGCTCAATATCAATGTGATGGGCGTGCTTAATGGTATTCATGCGGTATTAGCCGACATGAAAGCTCGCAAAACTGGCACTATCATTAATGTCAGCTCTGTGGCGGGGCGTAAAACCTTTCCAAACCACGCCGCTTACTGCGCCACTAAATTTGCCGTGCACGCCTTAACAGAAAACATTCGTGAAGAAGTCGCCATGGATGACGTACGCCTTATCACTATCGCCCCAGGCGCGGTAGAAACCGAGTTGTTGAGCCATACCACCAGCGATGACATTAAAGCGGGTTACCATGACTGGAAAGAAGAAATGGGCGGCGTTATCGCCCCTGAAAACGTCGCCGCTGCTGCGCTGTTTGCATGGCAACAACCGCAAAATGTGTGCGTACGCGAAATCGTTCTAGCACCAACGCGCCAGCAACCTTAACACGCAACATTACACAATAAAGAATATCAACCACGGCACTGACCGCCAGTGTTGCGGTTGAATCATGACTCACAAATGAGCTTGAGTTAACAATTAACCCAATGCAGCCGCAATAGACACAGGTACAGACAATTAGACTCAGCCATTCTTCGGCCTTGCCCCAGTTTGTCTCATTGAGTGACTCAATACGGTAGTTTGACTCTGTTTACCCCCCAAATCATCTGATTTTTATGGCATTTATTTTGCGTAGTCATAGCGTGTTCAATTACGGCAATCAGTATGACCTCGGGCAAAATTTCCCAAACAGTATCCAATCCTTCATTCAACCGTTTACTCGGTGAAACCAGTGGCGCTTTTGCCGACTTAGGCACTTTTTTACCTTTAGTACTAGGGCTAATTGCCCTCAATCAATTTTCGCCCCAAGGGATATTTTTGGGGTTTGGTCTATTCGCTATTCTCAGCGCGCTGTTTTACCGTCGCCCGATTCCGGTACAACCGATGAAAGTCATCGCTGCACTGGTGATCGCTCAGGGCTTAACCCCAGGCATGTTGCAGGCAAGCGCCATGTTGATGGGCATTATCCTGTTAATTCTCGCCTTTAGCGGCGCCATCACTTGGTTAGCCAAACAGTTATCCCAAGCTGTGAGTGTTGGTATTCAACTCGCCATAGGTCTGCAACTGATGTGGATGGGCACTAAGATGATGAGTGAATTTTGGCTGGTTGGCGTGGGGGCATTTGTACTGTTATTTATCAGTAAATTTTTGCCGCTGCGTTACCTTGCCATGCCCTTAGTCATAGCAGCGGGGATGATTTGGCAAGCAAGTACACAAACTAGTTTAGCCACTAACTTTGATATTCAAGCAATGACAGCGCCATTTCAATTAGCGTGGCCGACATCAGTTGAATGGACCTCTGCCGCCGTTTTGTTGGTTTTGCCACAACTGGCATTAACCTTAACCAATGCGGTCATTGCCACGTCTGTAATGGCACAGGAGAAATTCCCTGAAGATGCCGCCAAACTCACGCCCAAAAACTTCGCCATTAGCTCTGGTCTTGCCAACTTATTGCTCGCGCCCTTTGGTGCCTCGGCCATGTGCCACGGTGCGGGCGGACTCGCGGTGCAATACCATTTTGGCGCCCGCACTTATCTGGCGCCGTTAATTTTTGGCAGTACGTGCTTAATGATAGCCCTATGCTGGGGTAGTCATATCGCTTGGCTATTAAGCCTTATTCCTATGGCAATCCTCGGCAGTTTACTGACCACTGCGGGGCTACAATTAGCATGGTCGAAACGCTTAATCGATGGTAAGCCCTTCTGTATCTTTGTGATTTTATCCACAGCCGTCACTTGCCTCGCTATCAACGCCGCTGCGGGACTTGCCGTGGGGATAATTCTGGAGCAAGGTCGCCGCACTTGGGCCATGCTGGCCATGCGTTAATCACTTCCGACTTGCTGTAATAAGGGTTCCCAAAAACAAAAAGCGCGTTATACAACGCGCTTTTTGTTAACCATTCAAACCTCTTCTAACAAAGCTACAGCAGGCTAAAATGTTCTTGCAGGATTGGTCGGTGTGTCCTTTTGCGCCAGCGCCCATTTAGCAATGGCATCTTTACGCATAAAGCCTACGTTAGTGTGACCTTTAGCGTACTGAATAAACTTATCTAAAGCGGTCACAAGTCCAGGAGCGCCACCAATACGGTCGTGCACACTGATCGACATCATCCGTCGCTGCGTCGAACCTTCTTGATAGAGCATATCGAACTCATCCTTTAGTTCCTGCAAAAAGGCCGTGGCCGTCATGGCAGTGTTGCCACCAAAACGTCCGATATCATTGTTCCGTAAAGTGTAAGGCACAACCGCAAAGGGCTTATTTCCTACAGGGATAATTGAAGGCTCGTCCCGCGATAGGTCATCGATATGATAAATAAAACCTAAGTCCTGCAAAATATTGAGGGTTTGAGTACTATGGCGCATCCAAAAGGCATTAAAACCTAAGGGGCGCTGACCTGTGATCCTTTGCAGCGTCTCAATACCCGCCACATAGGAGACGCGTTCCTCTGCTGGCGACATGCTGTATTGTGGCGTCCACGTTTGTCCGTGGCCCGAAATCTCATGCCCCTCATCTGCAACTTGTTTGGCAAGTTGAGGATGTAGTTCAGCGGCGCGCCCAACCATGTGAGAAGTCACCTTGATATTGTGCTTACGCCACAAGCGCAGCAGCCTTGGAATGCCTTCGTTCATACCGTAATCGTACCAAGTCGGGGTGATGGTATCTGGATAGCCCTTTTCCATCGGCGGAAACGGCCCTTCGGCATTTTTATCTTGAGCACCTGCTTCAAACTGCATTGAGATTGAAATCACTAACTGCTCACCACTTGGCCAAAATATTTTGTTCATCCCACTGCCACCTGAACTTTTGGAGTCATTTTCTAAGGTATCTAATGATGGTAAACCAATAGCAAGCGCCGTTTGGCTTAGGCCGAACCCAGCAGCGATGGCGCCACCTGCCATTAAAAATCGTCGACGTTGATTCATGATTGAGTCCCTGCAGCTAATTGAGAAAATAGCGTTTGATAATCTTCGAGGTGCCAGTTATCTGTGATGAAACCATCCCGTACTCGATACATGTCAACAGCACGAAAATCGATTTTCTGCCCTTGGCCTTTTTGCTCACCAAAGACACCAGTAAAGCGGCCATTAAAACGCAGACGTACCACTGCACGATCGCCAACGACTAGCAAATGCTCAACTGAAACAGAGAGATCGGGGACCGCTGCCCTAAATGCCTTTGAGGCTTCGAGTGGACCCGTGATTCCCTGTGCGCGGCCAGCGGGCAGAGTACGGTCGATAAAACCAGTCGCCAATGCGCCGTGGGCAAAACTTGCATCGCCCGTGTGCCAAAAACTGGCATATAACAAAGCGGCGCGGGCGATAGCTTGTGCCTGCGGTGATTCATCAGAAATCGTTTCCATTGCCGCCACTTTTGGCACTAACGCCGCTCGCACTTTAGCACTATCCTGTGTTGTTGCCCCTTGAGCGGCTAACGCATCCATGCTCAGACTTGCTAAGCTAAAACCCACAATAGCGATACCTATAAAGCCTGAAAACCATAGACTTAAACTGAGCCAAGCGGGTAAGCGTTGAACATACAAAGTGTTAACCCGATCCATTATGCCACCTCATCGTCAGCGGATCGGATGACGGCTCTCAATGCTTCGTTGTGTGTAGGATAATCGGTATAACCCGCCGCACTACCGCCAAACAAGGGCCCTTTGTCGAATGCAGATAAAGGCAATTGATGCATTAAACGGTAAGGCAAATCAGGATTCGCAATAAAAGGTCGACCGAAGGCAACTAAGTCCGCATAACCGTTATCAATCACTTCATTGGCACGCGCCACATCATAGCGACCCGCAACAATAATGCTGCCCTTAAAGACTCTGCGCAGCTCGACTCTAAAGGACTCTGGCACCTGCGGTGCATCATCCCAATCCGCCTCAGAAAGATGTAAATATGCCACGCCCAATGCCGATAAATGCTTAGCCGCTAACAGAATAGTGTCTACAATTTCAGGACACGCCATATCTTTAAACGTCACGTAAGGGGCGAGGCGAACCCCAACTTTATTGGCACCAATTTTCGCACTCACGGCTTGGACAATTTCGAGTAAAAAACGAATGCGATTTTCCTGAGAACCGCCGTAGGCATCAGTTCTGTGGTTTGAATTGGTGCGTAAAAACTGGTCAATCAGATAACCATTGCCGCCGTGAATTTCGATGCCATCAAAACCCGCCGCAACCGCATTCACACCCGCCTGTGCAAAATCGGCCACAACGCGGTCGATATCCGCTTGCACCATAGCCCTAGGTTCTGGGCAATCCACCATTTGCCCTTCAGGATGCGCTTCATCCACAATCCATACTTTAGTGCCAACGGGCGCAATAGCTGATGGCGCAATAGGGGCATTACCTTGCTGAAAAATCGGGTGCGATACACGGCCAACATGCCAAATTTGATTGAAGATTTTACCACCCGCCTGATGCACTGCCGCAGTGACTTTTTTCCAGCCCTCAATTTGCTCAGCGGTATACACGCCCGGCGTAAATGAATAGCCTTGACTGTCATCGGAGATTTGTGTCGCTTCTGTGATGATTAACCCCGCCGAGGCGCGCTGGGCATAATATTGCGCCATCAGATCATTAGGAATATTGCCTGGCTGCGTAGTACGCGCCCGAGTCATAGGGGCCATCACAATGCGATTGTTTAATGCCAGTGACGCTAATTTGTAAGACATGAATAGACTCATACACACTCCGAACCAGAAATTAAGATGAAACATCAGTGGTGCAATTGTGCATTAGTTAATCTATATTGATAATCAGGCTATTATTAAAATCATTTTCAAAAATAATTTGATATGTATCATTTAAACGATCTGCAATTAGCGCTGCGTATCGCAGCCTTAGAGAGTCTCTCGGCAGCCAGTAAAGAAATAGGCATGACGCCGGCAGCGGCAAGTGCCGCGCTGCAAAGATTAGAGAAAAAGCTAGGATGTCAGCTATTTGCTCGCTCGACGCGGCGCTTACAGCTCACAGAAGAAGGGCGGATCTTTCTCGATTCGGCGAAACCCGCACTGGCGATTCTCGAAACTGCCAGCGCCAATTTAGCAGAACACAGGGGTGAGCTTAAGGGCGAAGTACGCCTCGCGTTACCTTCGGATATTGGTCGCAGCCAGATCCGTGCTTGGCTCGATGAATTGATGGACAGCGCCCCAGAACTGACAGTGCAGCTGTATTTTGGCGATCATATGACAGACTTAATCGACCAAAATATCCATTTGGCTTTGCGCTATGGCCAACTTGACGACTCAAACCTTAAAAGGCGTCAGCTCGCCATGACCCCAAGGGTACTGGTCGCCTCACCCGCTTATCTGGCACAACACGGCACACCAAGCACGCTAAATGAACTGAGCCAACACGCAGTACTGATCTTAAATCGCGGCGGTGAGCCGTGGCAGAAATGGAAGTTAAGTCATAACGGCGCCTCCGTTGAAATCGAAGTCAGGGGCCAACGTTTCTGTAACGATGGCGCAGTGATCCGCGACTGGGCACTCTCAGGTCGTGGGATTGCCTATAAGAGTTGGCTCGATGTGGCGCAAGATGTGACCGAAGGCAGACTCCACTTAGTGCTAGCCGATAAAATAGCCCCGCCGATCCCACTGCAATTGGTATACCTACAAACCGATTATCCCAGCCATAAGATCCGTCGCACCATAGAGTTTTTAGTAGAAAAGCTCAGCCAGTTCTCCCAAAACTATCCACTGCCCTAATGGTAATTTATTCCTTGGGAAGCACGACTGTCACCACACAGCCCTGTTGCCAAGGGAGTAACGCTTGCGTGGATTGCTGACAGTTTTCGATTTGAATGCTGCCGTGATGGCGGGTGACCACATCCTTACAGATGGCTAAGCCAAGCCCTAATCCTGCATCTTTGGTTGAGGCAAAAGATGCCATCAACTCACTCGCCTGCCCCTGTAGCCCTTCGCCATTATCAATAACTAACACTTTGATTTCATTTGGATGATAATAGATATCGATCCATAATTGACGCACACGATTATCGCCGCAGGTTTCTAACGCATCTAAGCTATTTTTTACTAAATTGACCCACATTTGGCTTAAACCAACGCTATCGCCCATCAGTTCAAAGGGCTCACCCTGCACTCGCACATTCACTTGCACATTGGCGCGGTCTAGCTCGCGCCGCAACAGAGCTAAAGCTTCTTTCACCACTGGCACTATATCTAAAGGTTCGGCCTTGGCCTGACGCCGCTTGAGTAAACCGCGAATACGATGCACAACCGCTCCAGCGCGAATCGACTGCGCATTAATTTTACCGAGTACATCATAGAGTTCCGGATTATCTTGCCCAAGCCTTTCCAATTGCAGCATGGCACCTTCGCTGTATTGGGTAATCGCCGCTATGGGTTGATTGAGTTCGTGCGCAAGACCCGCGCCAATTTCCCCCAGAATTGCCGCACTTTGCAGCCGCTCAAGCTGCAATGCCTTGTCCTTTAATTGGCGCTCAGTGCTGACTAAAAACTCACTTTTCTGGCGAAACTTATATTCAAGCCACAGGTGATAAATGGTGGAAATAATGAAAATTAACAACAGTGCGCCACCCCATTCTTTATTTTTTGCCATCCATTTGTATACGGTTTGATAAAGTGGTGGTGATGCTCCCTGTAGTTGTAATTCTTTAAATAACTCAATCACTTTTAACTGGCTTACGGGCGCAGTCCAGCCCAAAGTATCGGCGGTAATTGCTGCAATATGATCGGCGGGTAAATCGAATAAGGCGCGGGTAATCGCCATAGTCAGCTTAGGAGAAACCGTATCCGCCGCAGCGAATGACCAGTTTGGGTATAACTGAGTGCTCACCTCGCAATCATATCCTGCAGGCGTTGCAGGATGGATAACCCGATAATCGCCCTGATTAACAAGACCCGTTGCGATCATTTCCTCTAAGGTACAAAAAGGCGCTATTGCGGCGTCGGCACTGCCATCTCTGACTTGATAGATAAGCGGTTCTAACGGGAACCCGAGGAAGCGCACTTGCCCAAAAAATTGTTCGGGTAAAAAACCCATTTTATGCAGTAACCCCATTGCCGCTTGATACCCCCCAAAAGCCTGCGGATCACTGGCGACCACATTGCGCCCGCGCAAATCCTGCAAGGTACGGATAGGGCTGTCGGCGCGGACAATAATGGTCGCACCTATGGTAAAAGTACTGCCTTGATGCTTACGACTCTTCATTGTCGCAAGCCAAGACAGCGGGAAGTTGTTACTTAAATGCAGATATTGCCCTGGGTTAGTGACGATAAACTGCAAATCATGTTCAAGTAACTGACTACGCATGCCATTAAAATCCACTGGCACGACTTCAAAATGACTATTAGGCACTTGCTCACTGAGGTAATCCATCATAGGTTGCCAACGCTGCTTAGCCTGTAACACACCATGGTTTGCCAGCACTCCGACTCTAAAATGGTTCACTTCTGTCGCTTCGTTGGCATAGGACGGATTAAGCCCAATGATACTCAGCAAGAATCCCATCAATATCGCTTTACACCAAGAGTCAATCGTCATCGCCTCTATTACCCACTCTTATATGCCATTGTCATGGAACGACTTTAGCTCGCAGCTAAAAATCAAGCTGTGAAATGCCGCCAAACTCTGGTTTATGCCCAGAGGGAATCGGCTAATTTAGTGATGTATCTCCCAAGACCTAGGCTTAAAATTGAGCCCACTCTGCACCCAGCTTAAGCTGATAGCATGCTTACCGACCTACAAGGAACACCATGTCGATAAAATTGCCACTCTATCTAGTCGATGACGATGAAGCGATTCTGGATTCACTGGGCTTTATGCTCGGACAATTTGGCTACCAAGTGCAAACCTTCAACAGCGGCCGCGACTTCCTTACGCACTGTGCATTATCGCAGGCGGGCTGCGTGATTTTAGATAGCCGAATGCCGGAGATCACCGGCCAAGAAGTGCAGCAAAAACTGCTCGAAACCCACAGTCCGCTTGGCGTCATCTTTCTCACTGGCCACGGCGACTTACCTATGGCGCTGAGCGCCTTTCGTAAGGGAGCCTGCGACTTTTTTCAAAAACCTGTGTCCGGCAAGGCATTAGTGCAAGCGATAGAAAAAGCACAGCGTGAAAGCCAGGCGGCCTTCGAGCAGCAAAGTCTGCAACATAAGTTTGACCAACTGACCGAGCGCGAACAGCAAGTGTTAGCCCATGTGATCCAAGGCATGACCAATAAGCAAATATCGGAGGCGATGTTTTTATCTCTGCGTACGATTGAAGTACACCGCGCAAAAATCATGAAAAAACTCGAAGTGAACAATATGGCGGAGCTAGTGCAACACTTAGGCAATCTGAATTCTGTCTTATAAGTCAATCACCCGTGGTCACTAAACAATCGTTAAGCCTTCTCGCCACGCATAAGGATTTAACCGTTAAACCCTTTTTACCCCGACCATTCAAGATACCGTAACTACACAGTTTTCATCCAACCTGCGACAAGCTGTCGCAGGTTGCGCATTTGGCTTTGTGAAATGTCGTATCAGCCCGCACAATCACGCCATAGGTTCCTTCCTTTGTGCCCCGCAGGCGCTCAAGAAATCCACTGCTTTTTGAACCTCCACCCGAGGGTAACTATGCCCTCGGGGATTTTTTCTCCCACCCGCGAATGCCTTACTCTGAGATAACAACCAAAGTGGAAATGAAACGATCCAGTTCTAGCTCCGTCTGTAAAGCAGTTATATACTTTCCAACCGTCTCAAATAATAAGAATCATGGAAGAGCGAATGTTCAAGCCTTTAATATTACTCAGTTTTAGCGCCTTAGCCTTGACCTGTATGAGTGGCTGCGTTGGGCCGCTTAATTCAAAATGTGATACAAATTCCCCCTACAGCAAACAAGAATGCAATGCAGCCGATGCCGCTGTTTATGTTGCAGCCGCCATATTAGAAGGCCCAGATAAAGGTCAAACGTGTAACGATATGTCGGGCAAAGCAAAACAAGACTGCCTCGCTCAGCAACAGGCACTAAAAGAATCACTAGAGAAACACGCTCGAAAATAGCATTAAGGAAGATAAATGAAAGCCTCCGTTTTTATTGCCGCGACCCTCGACGGCTATATCGCCACTCCCGATGGGGATATCGACTTTTTAAACCAGCATCCCAGTACAAATCCCGATGAAGACTTTGGTTATCATGCCTTTATCGACACTGTCGATGCGATAGTGATGGGACGTAAAAGCTTTGAGAAAGTCCTCTCCTTCGATTGTGATTGGCCCTATGTAAATATCCCAGTATTTGTATTAAGCCGCAGAGGTATAACAGTGCCGTCGGCGTTAAGTGAGCACTTACAAGTACTCAATGGCGATACAGCAAGCATTAGCGAACAACTTAAAACCCGTGGCTTTAAGCATCTCTATATCGATGGTGGCCAAACGATCCAAGGCTTTTTAGCGGCGGGGCTAATTCAAGAACTCACGCTCACTCGTATCCCCACTTTACTGGGTAAAGGTATTCCGCTCTTTGGCGACTTAGCTCAAGCGCTTCAATTAATGCCAATCCACACGCAGCAATATGACAATGGCTACGTACAAACCCGCTACCAAGTGATAGACGACACCACTTTATAAGTCGTTTACCTGCGGGCGATGACATTAATGACGAAGGTAACCCCTGCCATTTTGCGGCTTGCCCTCTTCTATTTGAGTTCATGTAACCAAAACGTTAAACAGAATGTTAAACAAATAAATACTATCAATGACTTACTGATTGCGAATCGAAGTTCCGTTAGAATATCCCCCTCTAACAGATAGGTGAGCAATATGAGTCGTTTGCAGTCATCGAAGGGTTTTACATTAATAGAACTGGTTGTGGTCATTATCATCCTTGGGATCTTGGCCGTCGTTGCGGCACCTAAGTTTTTAAACCTAGGCCAAGATGCCCACGATGCTAGAGCCAAAACCGCATTTGCGGCCTTTACCTCTGGCGTTAAGCTTTACCACAGCTGCTGGCTTGCAGGCGGTCACTCAGGTTATACCCAAGATCTCGCCTGCTATGGCGATGGTAAACTCGACTCGAGCACGACAGGATTTCCACTGGGAACAGAGACTGCAACCGCTGATGCCGGTGTTAAATTGCAGGGCGATTATTGCGGTCAGTTATGGCAAGGTCTTTTGGCTAATAATGAATTTATCATTGCTACTCAATATACTTGGCGCACAGTTCCCAATGTCGACATTGTTTACTGGTATGGTGCCGTCGACATTACCGATCCCAATGCTTACTGTATTTTCAACTATGTCTCGGACGATCGCAGCTTCGGCAGTGAAAACTGGGATTTTAAATACTATCCCTATAGTGGAAAGACTGAAGTCGGTCGCTCAACCCTTCCCCAGTAAGCGCTTATTTTTGCAGCCAAAGGTGCGCGAAAGATCGCAAACTCCTTTGGCTTTTCTCGCTATAACTTGAATTATTGTCATCTATCCCCATATCTACTCCATCATCCACCGCATGATTTGTCATTGCGGGCCAGAGAAGAGGATTCATTGTGACCACTATCGTATCAGTACGCCGTAATAATCAAGTTGTCATCGCCGGCGATGGCCAAGTCTCCCTAGGCAATACCGTAATGAAAGGTAACGCCAAAAAAGTGCGTCGCTTATATCACAACAAGGTACTGGCAGGTTTTGCAGGCGGCACCGCCGATGCTTTCACCCTATTCGAGCGTTTTGAGGCCAAACTCGAAATGCACCAAGGCCATTTATTGCGCTCGGCCGTTGAGCTCGCCAAAGATTGGCGTACCGACCGTATGCTGCGCAAACTCGAAGCCCTACTCGTCGTGGCCGATGCCGAAACCTCGCTTATCATCACAGGTAACGGTGATGTCGTTCAGCCAGAACACGACTTAGTCGCCATTGGTTCAGGCGGCAACTATGCCCAAGCGGCGGCCCTTGCGTTATTGCAAAATACCGAGCTATCGGCCTTAGAAATCGCTGAAAAATCCCTGACCATTGCTGCGGATATCTGCGTATTCACCAATCAATTCAAGACGATTGAAGAACTCAATTACTAAACAGCCCGTGAGGAATATTATGTCTGAAATGACCCCCCGTGAGATTGTCCACGAGCTGGATGCACACATTATTGGCCAACAAAAGGCCAAACGTTCTGTTGCTGTTGCCCTGCGTAACCGCTGGCGCCGGATGCAACTGGATGTGGATTTCCGTCAAGAAGTCACCCCAAAAAACATCCTGATGATTGGCCCAACTGGCGTAGGTAAAACTGAAATTGCCCGCCGTTTAGCCAAGCTTGCCAACGCGCCTTTTATCAAGGTCGAAGCGACTAAATACACAGAAGTGGGTTATGTCGGTAAAGAAGTCGAGCAAATCATCCGCGACTTGACCGATATCGCCATCAAGCTGACCCGTGAACAGCAAATGGGTAAGTGCCGCCAACGCGCCGAAGAAAATGCCGAAGAGCGCATTCTCGATGCCCTGTTGCCTAAGCCGAAAAACGACTGGGAAAGCACAGAAACCGATTCCAGCTCAAACACCCGCCAAGTGTTCCGCAAGAAGCTGCGCGAAGGCCAATTAGACGATAAAGAAATCGATATCGATGTGGCCCAACCGCAAATTGGTGTTGAAATCATGTCGCCTCCAGGCATGGAAGAAATGACCAACCAGCTGCAAAGTCTGTTTAAAAACATGGGCCAAGCACCAGCAAAACGTCGCAAGATGAAGATCAAAGAAGCCTTTAAGCTATTGATCGAAGAAGAAGCCGCCAAACTGGTCAATCAAGAAGATTTAAAAGAACAAGCCATTGAAATGGTTGAGCAACACGGCATAGTGTTCCTCGACGAAATCGACAAAATCTGTAAGCGCGGCGAAACCTCAGGCCCAGACGTTTCCCGTGAAGGCGTGCAACGTGACTTACTGCCGCTGATCGAAGGCTGCACAGTCACCACAAAACACGGCATGGTAAAAACCGACCACATACTGTTTATCGCCTCTGGTGCATTCCAGATGTCTAAACCGTCGGATTTAATTCCTGAATTACAAGGTCGTTTACCGATCCGTGTCGAGTTAGATGCATTATCAGCCAATGATTTTAAACGCATTTTAACCGAGCCACACGCCTCGCTCACCGAGCAATATATCGCGCTGATGGGCACAGAAGGCGTGAAAGTTGAATTCAGCGAATCGGGTATCGACAGCATTGCGAAAGCCGCATGGCAAGTGAACGAGCGCACCGAAAACATCGGCGCCCGTCGTTTACACACTGTGATGGAAAGGCTGATGGAAGATATCTCCTACGAGGCATCGGAAAAATCGGGCTCCGCCTTTGTTATCGACGCCGACTATGTCAGTGCCCACTTAGACAACTTAGTCCAAGACGAAGATCTCAGCCGCTTTATCCTCTAGTGCAAAACCCGCTCACCGCCAAAGCCCAAACGACTTGGCGGTGAACGACTCAAATGCAAAAGTGTGACTTAAACGAAAAAGCCTGACCAAGGCTCTCGCTTACCCTTTGTATCCTTGGCCGCGAGTGGTTACATTAGTCAGGTGTTATTTTAATGAGTCGTTATCCTATCCTTAGCATTTTCTTGGTAGCCAACCTATGACCACAGCAACGCCCAATGTCACCGATCTTAAACTGAAACGTAAATCACGCATTCTAGAAATCAGTTTCGACAATGGTGAGCAATATCAGCTCAGCTGCGAGATGCTCAGAGTCTACTCGCCCTCGGCCGAAGTGCATGGTCACGGTAATCCAAAGCTGGTCACCCACAAGAAAAACGTCAACATCAGCGCCATAGAACCCGTCGGTAACTACGCAGTAAAAATCGTCTTCGATGACGGCCACGATACCGGCCTATTCTCGTGGAAAGTACTCTACGATCTCGCCACCCACCAAGTGGATCTATGGGAAAAATACCTCGCCCGCCTACGCGCCGAAAAAGCCTCACGCGAACCGCTGATCGCCATGAACATAAAGTACAACTAGTACGTTAGGTTAATGGACACTTAATTGTGGGATGTAAACTCTAGAAACAGAGAATTTAACAATGGGTAGCTTGTGAAGCTGTGACTTCTCTTACTGACTTGAGTATCAAAGGAAAGACCATGTCGGAAAAAATCCCCTGCCAAGAATGTAAAACCTTAATCCTTCCGAGTACCGCCGAGAAAAATGAGGGTTTATGCATGCCCTGCAAAAATGGCATACGTGCAAATCTCGAGCGTGCGAAGGAATACTACCAACAAGAGCGTGAACTCGATAAAACCTGTCCCTTTCGAGCCTTTTGGCGAGATCTTGTTGTAAGGGTACATAACAAAGATCAAGGTTTTTATACGCTTAGACCAGAGAAACAAAACTACTATGCGGTGAACTGCTTATCTGGCGAAGTCTATAATGGTGGATTTATTCAGTATTTCGACAACTCTTCAGGTGAGCATTACGCCTTTGCTGAACGTGGACTTATCCAAATGGGAGCAAGCCACTCGTTAAACTTACTGCACCAAGCAAAACAGGCCGTGTTTGGCGAAAAGCCAGTACCAATCGACAGAGATCGTCGTTTAGCCGCAACCGATAACCAAGACCTGTACAGCGTACTCGATAAGCTCGATGACGAGTTTTATAAAGATTTAGATGATCTCGATGCCAAGCTTGAAAGCTACGCCCTTGATTACGGACTGGTAAATAAGACTTAACTGGCAATTGTCGGTAATCACTTAAAGATAAAGGCTATCCTTGGCAGAAATAAGCATAATTGAGCCTATCTTGCTGACCCCATACCGCAGTCCAGCCATTCACATCACTCATGTAAGCGAAATAAATAGACTGCGTTTTAAGACAAACATCTTGAAATGGCGCTTTATTCTCATTAATAAAATGCGCCGACCTAACCAACACATCGGTACAAACGTCTTCATCCTCCACTAACCAAATAAAATCATCACGCCATTCATCCAATGCTATCGCTGCCTCTGGGGAATAGAGTCTCAACTTATCTTGAGCGAGTTTCATTTGCTCGGGAGTCACAGAACATGAAACCGCCAACTTATCTAATACACCTGAGCCGCCAGCCCAAAAAGACAAATCAAATTCCAACCTATCCTCTAGCGGCGTAAAACCCAATAAATTTTCGATAATCATCAAACTTTTAGCTAAATCGGCATCAGGCCTTTGGTAACGCTTTTCAATCCCATCATATTCCCGCATACGAACTAAGCTCCTGCTGCGTTAAGTGACGCATTAAAATTGAGTAACATACTATAAAATAATAACTTTTCGAGCAATGCACTCAACGATTAAGACTATTACGTCAGTGACTCGCCGACTTTGATTTAAAAATGAGTTATCCCTAAGCGCTTGATGGCGCCATTTGCAGCATAAGGAAGCGCGAACACTGCGATCACATGGTCAAGGATAATGGAATGAAAATTATCAGGCCTACCATTTTAAATCAGCAACTTCATCAAGTAAGGCCTGTGATTTAAACCGTCCCTGCTAAAAGTGGCCTGTTGATTTGCTTGTCTTGCTATTAGCTCAATCAAACATCGCGCTCTTTTGAAAACTTAGGCATGAAATAACGCATAATCGGTTGACCTCATGCGCCTCAACTAGCTCTCCTTAAACGGATTTTTGCGTTAACTCATCGCCTTTAAACAACTTATGCCACTGCTCAAGTACTTCGCGGTCAGTCCAACGATTGGCACTGTCGATATCGGCTGGCAACACCACATGCAGATAATTCGACATCACTGCAAAGGCTGCAACATCGATAGCAAAAACGGCTTCAAGTTCAAACAGTAGTGACTCAACCCAACTACGGCGATGGTCATAATTTTTCCCAGAATAGGCATCATCGCCACATAAAAAAGCACGCCGCACAACGCGGCTATAGCAATGGTAATAGGGAATGTCTTCAAGGCTTACCTGAATTCTGAGAGGACGCGGCATATAAACCTCCTTGTTTAATGCTTAATCAAAGCATAGTCGGAGGTTAACTACCACGCCCTCCTAAGCGCAGAAAAAGCCTCACGCGAACCGCTGATCGCGATGAATATAAAGTACAACTAATACGTTAGGTAACGTGGGCACTTAATTGTAGGATTTAAATAATTGGTGGCTAGTAAAATTGAGTGGCATTACAGCTAACAGCAATTTTCAATTTATTAATCTAGCCATTAAGCACTGCTACTCCAGTGACTCGCCGTAAATATATCCCTATAGGCTCGAAGGCGGCATCCATGCCGCCAACGGTCACTTACGTAGCAGCGCTTAATTCCGCTAATCTCTGCGTATGCTTTAACTCTAAAAACAGGTCATTTTACAATGGGTAGTTTGTGAATCTCTTCCCCTCTTGTTGACCTGAGTATCTAAGGAAAGATAATGTCGAAAAAAGTCCCCTGCACGGCCTGCCAAACCTTAATCATGCCAAGCTAGAAAACGATGCCACTACACTTCTGTAACTTCGGTATTGGCTGTTAATCCCAAAAGAGTTATGCCTGTTCTAACTTTCGTTGACCTTGCTAAACCCGAGGTGACCATATATGTCCTATCTTTCTCCATTTAACAAGCCTCTTTCCATCTGGCAAAATGGCAGTTTTTCTTATTTTTCGCATTGCATGTAACTGAAGGGTTACTCGCCTTGCAATTCAGTGTCTTCCTTGTTTTTCGTTGTCATTGAAAGTAAAGTGATTCGGTTAAAATGTATTCAGGATATGCGAATGAAAGAACTGCAAGGATTCTATGACTTTATCGAGAATACTCCTCCATACGAGGAAGTGACGGTATCTGGTATTTTTTCTTCAGCGGCAATAGTTCAACGTCATAAAAGATCAGCCTCTGGAATTTGTGAAACCTATTTTTTTACGCCATTATCACAGAGTTTAACTCCAAGACTCTATTGCGATGATATATGCTCGTCATACCAAAATTTCTCATTAGTGCATTCCCCAAATCTTCATATTGATCACAATGGAAATTCTATTATTCATTTAATTTTTCGTTGTAAAAATTGCGAAATAACAATGAAAAATTTTTCCCTTCGGTTTGACACGAAAATATCAAATGATGAATTAGTTGATAACAAAACACTGATGAAGGTTCAAAAAATTGGTCAGTTTCCTAGGTTTGGTAAGCCCGCTCCTAAGCAAATATCTAAGTTAATCGGAGCTGAAAGAGATCTCTTTTTCAAAGGTACAATTTGTGAAAATATGGCTATGGGCATTGCTGCTTTTTCATACTACCGGAGAGTCATTGATAGTCGTAAGGACAGCATCTTCGATAGAATAATCAGAGTGCTTGAGCTTAAGAGGGAAGAAAATAAAGATTTAATCCAAGAACTAACAGACGCTAAAAAGGAAACTCAATTTACTAAGGCTGTAGATAGAATCAAACATGCTCTGCCTGAAGGATTAAGCATCAATGGGCAAAACCCATTAACCCTGCTCTACAGTGCATTGAGTGAAGGTCTACACGTCAAAACAGATGAAGAATGTTTGCACTACGCGCAATCTATTAAGTTAGTACTTTTTGAATTTATCAACAGACTTGATTTAATGTTAAGTGAAGATAAAGAACTATTTGATGCGGTCAAGCTATTAACTAAAAAGAGTTAGGGCTCTGATAGAACAAAGGTTTTATGAATCGAGGTTGATACTTAGATGGATATTTTCTCTCAGCAATTCCAAATCATTGACAACGGTCTTCGAGGTTGTGTTTTCGGTGACTATATAGTTAGAAATAACACCGATAATGATCATGCTTGGGGATCAATTATGAATATGTGTTATGCAGAGGCAGTTATTTCTTGGAATCAGATTTTTGGGCAAACGAGTCAAGAGACTCATTGGAGTAAATTAGTTAGTCAGATAACAATCCCACCGGGGGATAAACTAAAAATTTTCAATAAAGAAATGATTTTAAAGTATTTGAAAATTTCCGAGGATGAATGGGTGAAATATCACCAAAGTATGGTTGATTTTCGTAATGTCAGAATTGCTCATTTGAATATTCAGCATACCATCGAAGTTATACCAGATATCACTAAAGCAATGCATTGCTTGTACTTGTATAGGGAATGGCTTACAGAGGTATTACATTTTGGGGTGCGACAAGGATTTAACATTAAAATTTGTAACGACAAAGCTGCAGATACTGTTAGATGCTATAAAGAGCAGATCCACAAAGCCTTCAATCGGCTATAGCTTTGATTTGAAATATGTACCTCATCAACAAGTTTAGAGTTTATCGAAAGATGGGACTGGCAAAACTCTTTTGAGATTAGCAGCTAACACCGAACCTACAGAAGTTCACCTCCCCTCGGAGTTGCCGCAGGGCATTTGCGTTCGTTGCGTAAGCGAGGCATGGATGCCGAGATAGCGTCAGTCGAATCAGGGACGAGCGTCTGACGCGATAGCATAAGGACGCTTAATGCCCAAGGGGCTTTCAACTCCGTTAGGGACGCCGGGTGATTTCCAAAAGGGGGACAGGCGCTTTTCCCCTTTTGGTCGGGTGTGGGGTGAAGCCCCCGACTTTGACTTTGCTTTAAAAGCTATCAAACCAAGTTTAGATAAACCTCCTTGTCGAAATCACGACAAATACCCTGCTTTGTGATCCTCACTGCAACCCAATTCGTAATGTCCAACAATCTCCCATCGCGAAATGCTTAACCGCGAAAGTCATTCAACGAGTCCACTTAATGCAATTACAGCAATTTCATACCGTCAGGTTAATTTTAGGCGATCAACTCAATGCCCAGCATTCTTGGTTTAACCGTGTTGATGAGCAAGTGCTGTACGTGATTGCAGAATTACACCAAGAAAACACTTATGTGACCCATCATGTGCAAAAGATATGCGCCTTCTTTGCAGCAATGGCGCAATTTGCCCAAGAGCTGCGGGCGCAAGGGCATCAAGTGATCCATCTCACCCTTGATGACACCTTCAATAACACTCAGGGCTATAGCGATCTACTGGGGCTCATTCAACATCAGGTAACACAGGTTGGCGCGATCAAGTTTGAATACCAAAGGCCTGATGAATACCGCCTACTTGAGCAATTAAGTCAGCTTAAACTCAACACAGCCGTGGTGAACTGTGTCGATACAGAGCACTTTATCTTGCCCTTTGACGAAATCGATGCGCAGTTCCCCGTCGGCAAACACATTATGATGGAGCACTTTTATCGCCGCATGCGTAAGCGTTACAACATCTTGATGCAAGACGCAAAACCACTCGGCGGGCAATGGAACTTTGATGTCAGCAACCGTCAGAAACTTAAAACTCAAGATATAAAAGTCTTGCCTGAGCCATTAATGTTTAGCTTCGATGTGACGGAAATTCTCGCACGTCTTGAACGTCATCAAATTCCGACCATGGGTCGTATTAATGCGCCATTACTGTGGCCGATAAACCGTGCGCAAAGCCTCGAATTATTAACGTATTTTTGTCAGGTTTGCTTGCCTTCCTTTGGCCGTTTTCAAGATGCCATGACAGCGCAACATCCTGCCAAGTGGAGCCTGTACCATAGTCGACTATCATTCAGCCTTAACAGTAAATTAATCAGCCCGTTAGAAGTCATCAATGCGGCCATCGACAGTTATCAAACAAATGCTGAGATTGATATCGCCCAAGTCGAAGGATTTGTGCGGCAGATATTAGGTTGGCGAGAATACGTTCGCGGCATTTACTGGGCCAATATGCCACAGTACGCCAGCACTAATGCGCTCGATGCCCATGGGACGCTGCCCGATTATTTTTGGCATGGCGACACTAAGATGAACTGCATGCGACAAGCCTTATCCCAATCATTAGATTTTGCCTACGCCCATCATATTCAGCGTTTAATGGTGATTGGCAATTTCTGTTTATTAACCGAAATCGAACCAAATCAAGTCGATAAGTGGTATTTAGGCGTATATGTTGACGCCATAGAATGGGTTGAAATGCCTAATACCCGCGGCATGGCATTGTTTGCCGACGGCGGCATTGTCGGTACTAAACCCTACGCCGCCAGCGGCTCTTACATCAATAAAATGAGTGATTACTGCAGCGGATGTCATTACAAGATAAAAGAGCGCAGCGGCACACTCGCCTGCCCGTTCAATAGCTTTTATTGGCGCTTTATGGACAAACACCGCGCGCGATTGTCGCAAAATCCTAGGATCGGCATGCTATACCAGACTTGGGACAAGATGGACGAGTCCGTAAGAAGCGCCATATTAGCCACAGCCGAGCACAACCTCGTTCACCTAAACCGTTTGTAGCTGAGTAATGTTAAGCGTGACTCATTGATATAAATAGTTTGATATAAATAGTTTGATATAAAGAATTTGATATAAATATTTGGATAGGGAGAGTTTGCTATGAAAGTACTTATCGTCGGCGGAAGTGGGGGTATTGGCAAAACCATGGTTAAGCAAATTCAAGAAAGCTATCCCAACGCCACTGTGCACGCCACCTACTTGCATCATCTTCCCCAAGACATGCGACAGAAGCTCCAATGGCATGCATTAGATGTGACCAATGAAGCTGAGATTAAACAGCTAAGTGAACAACTCACTGAATTAGATTGGGTTATTAACTGTGTTGGCATTTTACACACCCAGGATAAAGGGCCAGAAAAAAGCCTACAGTCACTTGATATCGACTTTTTCCAGCACAATTTAACGCTCAATACCCTGCCCAGCATCATGTTGGCGAAGCACTTTGCTAAGGCATTAACACAAAGCCACTCGGCAAGATTTGCTGTGATATCGGCGAAAGTCGGCAGCATTGCTGATAATAAATTAGGAGGCTGGTACAGCTATCGCGCCTCAAAAGCCGCGCTGAATATGTTTCTCAAAACACTGGCGATTGAGTGGCAACGCACCATGAAACGCGGCGTGGTGTTGTCTCTGCATCCGGGCACGACAGACACGCCATTATCTCAGCCATTTCAACAGAGTGTCCCCAAAGGCAAACTGTTTACACCTGAGTATGTCGCCAACTGCTTACTGCCCATCATTGCCAATGCTACACCCGCACAAACAGGGCGTTTTTTTGCCTACGATGGCACAGAGTTACCTTGGTGAAATAAGCTGAAGAGCAAGTCAAGCAGCGGCAACTCCGATGGAGTCTTTCTAAGTTAATAAATCAAAGCAGAGGGTCTCAACACCTTGATAGGATGATGACCCCAACGCACAACCCATCCTTAATCAAACCTTTTCAAGAACACTGAAAAAATAAACAATTGAAATAAATCATTAAATTACTGCAAAACACTCAAGTGCATCACCCTTCCGCTTAGCTAAATCGCTATTACCCAAAAGTCCTAATTCAGATTTAAAAGCGTCTAAATGAATGTTGAAGATAGTTCCTTTGTACGATTGTTAACATTTTCACATTTAAATAACATCTAAGGTCATGCGGTTATTCACGCTTTGCACAGAATAAAAACCTGAGAATTTCCGCCTGAGCAACAGCTCATTCTATGCGGCCATGGCAGAGGGATGCCGACGACCCTGTAGAAATCACAATAAAAAAACGCTCGCCCGAGCCAGTTAAGCTGTATGGCATTCCAACGTTATTTACAAAACGGAAAAAGGATTTCAAGCATGATGCTAAACAAAAAACTGTCGCTACTCTTCATTGCTGTGTCGGCCACTTTAGGCACATCCGCATTTGCTGCCGATGTTGTCGATGTCGGCACTCTTAGAAGCGCGTCTTCAAGCAATAACTTAGTGTCTCAGTTCAGCTTAGACGCAGGTAGCCAACTCAAAGTCGAGAAAAAACTCAACCTAGGTCAAGGCAAGCAAAAACAACGTTTACAACAATATTTCCATGGTGTACCGGTTTATGGTTTCTCTGTTGCGACGTCACAATCGAGCATGGGCTTTTACAGCGACATGTCTGGCCGCGTATTAAAAAATATTGAAAAGTCGGCTGATTTTGTCAAACCTACTTTAACGGCTAACAAAGCGTTAGATATTGCGATCCGTGGCAAGTCTGACAAAGCCGTTGCAGGCCTAAAAGCTGAAAACAAACAAGCAAAATTATGGCTTTACCTCGATGATGCCGCTAAAACTCGCCTCGTTTATGTGACTTCATTTGTAGTATATGGCGATGAGCCAAGCCGCCCATTCACTATGGTTGACGCGCACTCAGGTGAAGTGATTAAGCGTTGGGAAGGGATTAACCATGCTGCAACCGGCACAGGTCCAGGCGGTAACATTAAGACTGGCCAATATGAATACGGTACTGATTTTTCTAGCTTAGACGTTGAAGTGAGCGGTGACACTTGCACCATGAACTCACCTAACGTGAAAACCGTTAACCTAAACGGTGCCACATCAGGCGCCACACCCTTCTCTTATACTTGTCCGCGCAATACAGTCAAAGAGATCAACGGTGCTTACTCGCCATTAAACGATGCGCACTACTTCGGCAACGTGATCTACAAGATGTATAGCGAGTGGTACAACACTGCACCGTTAACCTTTCAGTTAACGATGCGAGTTCACTACAGCAACAACTACGAAAACGCTTTCTGGGACGGCAGTGCTATGACCTTCGGTGATGGCGCAACAACCTTCCACCCATTAGTGAGCTTAGATGTCTCGGCACACGAAGTGAGTCACGGTTTCACTGAACAAAACTCAGGGCTGGTTTACGCAGATCAATCTGGCGGCATGAACGAAGCCTTCTCAGATATGGCGGGTGAAGCCGCTGAATTTTACATGCACGGCACAAACGACTGGTTAGTCGGCGCCGATATCTTTAAAGGCAGTGGTGCACTGCGCTACATGGCAGATCCAACCTTAGACGGTATCTCAATCGGTCATATCGACGATTACTATGATGGCATCGACGTGCACCACAGTTCAGGTGTATTCAATAAAGCTTTCTACACTTTAGCTAACTTACCAGGTTGGGATACGCGCAAAGCATTCCAAACATTCGTAGTCGCTAACCAATTATATTGGACGGCGGACAGCTTATTCTGGCAAGGCGCTTGTGGTGTTAAATCGGCCGCAACTGACTTAGGCTTAAGTGCTGACGATGTGGTTACTGCGTTTGCCGCTGTGGGTATCACACCTTGTGAAACGCCACCACCACCGCCACCACCAGAAGCTACTGAACTCGCCAACGGTGTTGCTGTGACAGGTTTAGCGGGTGCATCAGGTAGCAAAAAATACTACAAACTCGATGTCGCTAGCGGTGCAACTAACCTGAGCTTCAATATGTCAGGCGGCACAGGTGATGCGGACATGTATGTTAAATTTGGTCAAGCACCAACGTCTAGCAGCTATGACTGTCGTCCATACAAGTCAGGTAATGCCGAAAGCTGTGCTATTGATCCTGCTCAAACGGGAACTTATTGGGTGATGGTCAGCGGCTATAGCAGCTACACAGGTGTGAGCCTAGTGGGTGCTTATGACGGCGATGACACACCAAACCAAGCTCCAACTGCAGGCTTTACTGCAAGCTTTGCTAACGGCAACGGCAGCTTCACAAGCACCAGTACTGACAGCGATGGCGACCTGACATCATGGAACTGGGATTTTGGTGATGGTACAAATGCCGCAGGTGCGAGTGTCAATCATCAGTATGCCCAGTCAGGCAGCTACACAGTCACACTGACTGTAACTGACAACGATGGCGCAACGGCAAGCACTTCTGAAGAATTTGCAGTTGAAGTGCCAGAAGTGGCGTTAGAAATGACAGTGAAAAACGCTAACAAATCTCGTCGCGGCAGCATTCGTGTTGCACTTGAATGGGAAGGTCACAACGCTGATGAGTACACTATCTTCCGTAACGGTGTTGCGGTGGGTACTTCAAGCAGCTCATCGTTTATTGACCGCTTCACTGACCTAGCTGGCGCAAGCTTCACCTATAAAGTGTGTGAAACTAACGGCCCTTGCTCAAACGAAGAAACTGTTAATTTTTAATCGCATAACCTAATCGTGCAATGGCGCTAGCGTAAAATCCTAGCGCTAATTCATCGATTCACTTCTCGTTTTCTTGTTAATGCCACTCAGCCCTTTTGAGTGGCATTTTTTATAGTCAAACGGCTCAGCCTCAGCACCTCATCAGGTTTGCCTTAAGCTGTTGCCCCTTGCCCACATGTGGATGAATCGTTACTTCAAATGTCCACTTTCACCCACTGGTTTCTTCAGCAATTTACGTTGCAACGTCCGGCGATGCATTCCCAATTGGCGAGCCGTGGCGGACACATTGCCTTGGTTAGCATTGAGCACTTGCTGAATATGCTCCCACTCCAAACGCTTAGGATTAAGTGGCGAATCGTCGACTTCATCTTCTTGAAGAGTATGGGAATGCCCATCCATTTCCAGTGCGGCGAGCAAGGTTTGGGTATCCACAGGTTTAGCTAAATAATTATCGGCGCCGAGGCGAATCGCTTCCACCGCTGTAGCGATACTGGCGTAGCCGGTGAGTAACACCATAGTCACCTTGGGCAGCAGATGACGCAGCGGCACAATTAACCCTAAGCCATTGGCTTCGGCAAGCTTCATATCTAAAAGAATATGGCTAGGACGAAACTCCCGCGCCACCAGCAGTGCATCACTGGCATCATGGGTTAATCGGCATTCAAAGCCATGGCGTGTTAATCGGCGGCCCAAAATACTCGCAAGGGAAAGGTCATCCTCAAC
Organism: Shewanella sp. SM20; assembly: GCF_025654545.1. Taxonomy (NCBI): domain Bacteria; kingdom Pseudomonadati; phylum Pseudomonadota; class Gammaproteobacteria; order Alteromonadales; family Shewanellaceae; genus Shewanella; species Shewanella sp. SM20. The sequence continues at coordinate 57,841 of NZ_JAKKRK010000016.1, forward strand.
AATCAACAAACGTTTCATGAACTTACCTCGTCACTAGCCTTAGTCTTGTACGATACAGACGGCGCCAGCTCCCTTAAAATAGTGAAACGAATTTGTGCCACAGTGCCACCTTGGGGATGATTAGCCAAAATCAACTCTGCACCCAAACGCTCTAAACTGGCATGACTGAGTAGCAAAGCAACCCCTAAACCCTTGGGACTTTCTATGAGTAAGGTGCCCAACTGTGGCAATAAATCGGGCGCGATACCAGTGCCATAATCGCGGATCTGCAAGTAGATCTGCTCTTCGCTTGGCGCTATATCTAAACTGATATCCACCTGCGGCGCACCTAGGGTTTCGGCGCTGGCACGAGCAGCATTTTCAATCAAGGCCATGATGGCTGGCGTTAAACTCATATCAGTCAGAATACTTTGCTCTGCCAGTTGTTCAGGCATACAAGTGATCAACCAATTCAGTTCAGTTTGCGGCATTAACAGCAAGGTTTTTTGCTTCAAACTGTCCACCAACTCAATGATCTTTAGTGGGCGCTGGCGGCGATCACGGATCGACTCCGTCGCTAATCTCAGCTCGGCAAGAGTATGTTCACAGCGACCTAATGCAGTTTCCATCTCGACAATCGTTATCGAGGTATCGCTCATGTCTTCTTTTACTTCATCGAGTAATAACCTCAGACTCGAGAGTGGCGTGGCCAGTTGATGTGCCATCTGCGCCGATACTGTGCCTAGGGCTAAGAGTTGCTCCTGACGCAATTGCCCTTCGCGCATATAGGCTAACTGCGCATCTTGGCGGCGCATACGCTTAGTGATCAACGCCACGCTGGTTGTCATCACCAATGCTGAAATCACAAAGTTGAACCACATGCCTAAATAGTGGGAACTCATGTCCATACCGTGGTGCTGCATGGGGGATTCGGGCACAGTAAAGATCATCAGGCTGTAAGCAAAGGTTGAAATAGCCGTCAGTGCCCAAGGCGCCCAGATTGGCAAAGTCACAGCCGCAAGTGCAATCGGCAACAGTAATAACGAGATAAACGCATTGGTCGCGCCGCCGGAAAAGTGCAACCAAGATATCCAAAATAATGTGTCTAAGCTGAGCGCAATAAAGAGGCCGCGCTCCTTAGCAAATAAGGGTTTACGTAGCGCCAATGTGAGCGAAAGGTATAACACCTCCAGCACTAACACATGCACTAACGGCTCCATTTGCAGGCTAAGACCAAAAGTATCGGCGGCAAACGTGGTTAAGCCTATTTGCAGCAACAAACCTAAGGTTCTAAGTAATGCGACTTGGTCGGCAGCCTGTAGACTGGTCCCTAAGATCTTAGCCATGGCGATTCCTACAGAGTGAGTCCGAGCGTGGCAAGTGCACCACTCGATAGTGTTAATGCTTGGCGCACGCCAGTGGCAAAATTGATTTCAGAACAAATCCCCTGCGCAGCTAAACGCGCACAGCTTAAGGTGCAATCCCTTGGCCGCTTGGCGTTATCTGTCGGCGTAGACTCAGGCGTTAAGTGCGCAGTACTGAGTTGTAAAATATCTCCTAAGGTCAACAACATCTGATACTTAGTCATAGTCTCTACGGCGCTAAAATGATAAATCCCCTGCACGGTAGAATGTTCAATATGCTGTGCAATCATCTTGTCTATGGCTTGGGCAATATCGGCGGTCGAGGTTGGACTGCGTATCGCCCAATGATCAACACCCTGAGCGCGACGCTCAATCAATTGGTTAACCAGCACTAGCACCGCAGATTCACTCAGCTTTTCTACTTGGCCGTAAAGGATTGGCAAGCGTAGCACAGCAAAATCAGCGCTAGTGTCTAGCACGATTTCTTCGCCCTTTAGCTTAGATTCACCATAAAAATTAACCGGATGAGTTGCTGCATCTTCAGCGTACTTAGGTTGAGTGCCGTCGAACACATAGTCAGTGGAAATATAGATAAGCCAAGCGTTATTGGCCTTAGCTGCCATAGCTAAGGCTTGGCTCGCGGTTAAGTTAAGCGCCAATGCCGCCTGCGGATTTTGCTCGGAAACATCGGGGCGACGCTCGGCGGCGCAGTGCACTATCACTTGCGGTTGCTCGCGGGCGATAAATGCCTCGACATCCAAAGGGGCGGTAAGATCGAGTTTATGCACTCGTTCACTTGCGCGGCTAAAACCTGTGGCGATAACCTCATGTCCCGTTAATTCAAGCTGTTTTACAACTGCTCGGCCGAGTAGCCCTGTCGCGCCTGTTACCATAATCTTAGCCATATCGCCCCATTCAGTTTCAACGCATATTTATGGCTAACAATTCTAAAAGCTTTTCATATTCAACGCACTTGTTTACTCTTCTAAACCAAACTTACTTAGGGTTAACTCATGCAAGATTAACCCAAATACCCATAGGCAGAATTTGAGTACGACACTTCCTCTGATATTAGCTGGCCCCATGCTGCGCCACTGCGATGCCTCACACTTTACCCTGTGGTTTGTGAGTCGTGAGCCATTAACTGAACTTAAGCTGCGTCTTGGTGAGCAAGAGTACCTGTTGCAGGATGCCGATTTACACTATGTGCCACTCGGGCAACATGCCCATCAATATCTAATAATACTGTCGCGCCCAGAGTTGCTCGCGCCCAATATCGTCACACCTTACCAAGTGTCTGCCGCTCAGCATGGTGATATTTTTGCCACGATAAGCCAGCTGAACTATGGCGATGCGTCGACGCCAAGTGTACGTTTCACGCCTGAATTAACCCAAGTCTTCCACGGTTCCTGCCGCAATCCGCATCACCACAGTGACGATGCACTGGTCGCCGCAGATACCCATTTAGCCAAGATAATCAACAGGGGTGCGGAGGATGATCGCCCTGCACTTATCATAATGAGTGGTGATCAGGTCTATATTGATGATGTTGCGGGACCTATGTTAAGCGCCATAGGGCAAGTCATCGATTTGCTTGGTCTTAAACATGAGCAATTTGAAGGCGCGAGCATCACCACTAGCGAAGACATTCATTATCAGCCCGCATATTTGTATCAACGGCATAAAAACCTGTTGCCTCATACCCAATATCCGGCCAAAACCGCGCTGTGGCGTTGGTATCGCAATCACCCCATTTTTACCTCCTCCATCGCCGTAAATCATTTGGTCAGCCTAAATGAAATCATCGCCCTGTATTTACTCACTTGGTCACCTGAGCTGTGGGAATTAGTGAATATCTCGAAGGATGTCGACGGCTTATCACCCGCCAATACCGCCCGCTGGCAAAATGAGTGGCAACACTTGCTCGGCTTTAAAGCTGGGCTGGGGCAAGTCAGGCGCTTTATGGCGCACATTCCCGTTTATATGATGTTTGATGACCACGACGTCACCGATGATTGGAACCTGACGGCTAAATGGGAACAAGCGGCCTACGAACACGCATTTTCGAAACGCATCATTGGTAATGCCTTAATCGGCTACACCTTATTCCAAGGACTTGGCAACGCGCCTGATAAATTTGCCGCCGATATCCGCCCGCTGCTCGATGCGTTTTTTGCGCGACAAGAAAGCGAAAGTCAGGATCTGCTCATCGACGAATTACTTAAATTTGAGCAGTGGCATTTCACCTTAGAGTCCTCGCCCAAACTGGTCGTGCTCGACACCCGTACCCGCCGCTGGCGCAGTGAATCTAATCTCGCAAAACCTTCCGGCTTGATGGATTGGGAGGCGTTAATGGATTTGCAGCAAGAGTTACTTGGCCAGTCGAAGGTCATTATCGTCTCTCCTGCCCCCATGTTTGGGGTCAAGTTGATTGAAGCTGTGCAGCGCACAGCCACTCTGATCGGCGGTTCCCTGTTAGTAGACGCCGAAAACTGGATGGCACACCCGGGCGCCGCTAATGCACTGCTGAGTATTTTTATGCACCGTAAAACCCCAGAGGAGTTTGTTATCCTCTCCGGCGATGTGCATTACTCCTTTAGTTACGACATCAGTATTCGTTTTAGACGCAGTAGCCCTAACATCTACCAAATCACCTGCAGCGGTATTAAAAATCACTTCCCTGAGAAGCTGTTACCGATTTTCGATAAACTCAATGGCTGGTTTTATGGCCACTTTTCACCACTTAACTTGCTGACAAAACGTAAACGTATGTTGCTGCGCGGCAGGCGACCAAATGGTGAGCCGAGTAAACGTCTAGTGAATAAAAGCGGAATAGGTATGTTGGAATTAGCTGATGATGGTGCACCAACAAAAATTGCGGTTTTACATGGCGATATGAGCGAAACCCTGTTCGAACCACCCAAACAGGAATAACAGATTAAACGGGTTTATTATGTTTAACCGTTTCAGGCTGAGTGGCACCAGAGCCAGAATCCATCAAAGGCGTATTTTTGGATAACGCCTCATCGGTTTTGGCAGGTTTTGGCTGAGCCTGATTGAAAATCAGTGCTTCTGGCTGCGACTTATTCGATGGTTTTTCATGCGCCATTTGATCCCAAATGATCTTAGGGCTTTGATCCCGCTCGGCATCGGCTTCTGCTGTCGATGCGCCAGACGAACTTGGTTTCTTCGGTTCAATCACCGCACTCGCCTTACGGATCTCGGCGGCAATGTCATTCAGATAAGGCTGCTTAGTCCAGTCACCAAAATACATGGCCCCCACTAATACTGCAGCGCAAAGCAAGATAGAGAAGATCGCAGATTTGGTCATAATGGACTTCCTTTAAACAATCGTAATATGGCTCCCTATGGCAGAGACTCAGATACTGCAGATTGTATTCATACCATCACAGGGTCAAGCACACAATTGCACCCGATTATTTCCTTTAAACAGACTGGAAATAATGCTTTCCGCTGACTAAAACTCAAAACCTTGACATTGCATGTCGTGGTGCATCCCGCTCACTGGGTCAATAAAACGTAACCGCTGCGCCATCAACTTAAGAGGCGTCGCAAAGTTATCCGGCCCTTTGGGTAATAAGCTTGGATAAAATCTGTCGTTTAACAATGGCATACCTAAGCTTTGCATATGCACACGAAGTTGGTGGGTTTTACCGGTAATCGGGCTCAGGTGGAACAAACCAAGATCGCCTTTTACCGCCACTAAACTGATTTCGGAATGGGTATTTGCCTCGCCTTCCACGATTTTCATGGTAAAACTCGGGTCGCTCGGCTGCATACGGTTTGTTACCGTCCAGTGCAATGGCAAAGTTAAGCAGCCCTGTTGATATTGTTCAATAATCTCAGGAGTCAACTTGGCAATCGCTTGATAGTCTTTACGAATCGCATCGTCGATAAATAGTTGATGATAGAGCGCGCGGGTTTCAGGCGCGACAGTCATCAGGATCACTCCAGCGGTTTCACGATCAAGCCTATGAGCGGGCGCGATAGTATCAATGCCAGTTCGCAATCTTAGTCTATGCACCAGACATTCGTTCACATAGTTGCCGCTTGGCGTCACAGGCAAAAAGTGCGGCTTGTAGGCCAAAATAACGTTGTCATCTTGGAATAGGATCTGTTCTTCGAAGGGGATTTTCGCTTCCACCGGCACTTCACGGTAGTAATACACCCGCGCCGCAGGGCGATATTCAGTGTCCAATGCGATCAAACTGCCATCCCGCCAATGCACTTTTCCATCGAGGATCCGCTGACGCCATACATCTTCACCTATACGGGCAAAATGTTGTGCGAGAAAGGCAAACACTGTGGGTTTATCTGTGACATTCACAGGAAGCACTATGTAAGAAGGTTGGGCGGCGCGGGCAGATGCAGTCATATCACAAAAAAAGCGGCTATAGAAAGCCGCTATTCTAGCCTTTTTGTGGTTTTTCAGTCCACATGGGACTTGATGAGTTGCAGCACGAAGTCCAAGGTTTTGTGGCAATCTGGCTGATTAACTAATACTAATTTATCTTTGTTATACATAGGCAAAACCTCGAGCCAGCGTTGGCTCACCCAAGCGGCGTCTTCCAAATGCACTTGAGAATAGAGCTCAAACAGATCGGGATTCACTTCATAAAATTGCTCTAATGCGGCGCTTATCAACTCAAATTCACCTTTAATCGGCTCTTCTTGCCAGTTACGGCAAGGTAAAGTACGCGCCATCCACAGCTTATCTTTGGCCTGCGCCGCTGAGAGGATGCTGACGCGTTGACGCCCTTCGAGCACTATGCTGAGTGAATCATCTTCTAGCTGATTAAAATCGATAATGTCACATTGGGTGGCAGTGGGATAACAGGGCGGACTACCACTGGGTCTAATGGTGGCAAAGGCGAGCACATACTTTCCCTTGAATACATCGGCCACCATGCGCAGATGACCGGGGTCAACCACGCGAACCTCCACCCGTCCCTGTGGCAGTAACAAGGCATCGCGCATGAGTAACGCCATTTCTCGTGTTTGCATAGCAACCTCCTGCCCCAAATAGAAGGAAACGAACTCAATGCATTCGTATTTCCTATTATTGTAAAGTGTAGCAGGTGAAAGAATTTCCTTCCTGAAGCCGCTGAGCGCACAAAGAAATTTGCGACCCCGCTATTTTGAATCAGGGCATTTCAACCACGTCATGTCAAACCCCGTTTTCTAAGCACAATTACAGCGAACTAAAAACGCTCCAGTCGCTCTAGCACATTTCCCCTTACGACAACCTCAGCAAACTCCTCTGCAAGACGTTCACTCAAAGCCACAGACGTACGCCAATATTGCATCCGCTGCGCCGTGTCCAGTTGCTTAAAATCTTCACGGTCGGGGATTTTGCCAAAGGGCAATGAAGCGACAAATTCGGCCGATGGCGCCAACACTAGCGCATTGTGATAATTAGCGCGACCTTGGCGCCACTTCAAGGATTTATCGAACCATCCTGGGCTGATGGTCGGATAAAAATGCGGATACAGCGTCAGTCCCTTAGCACGGGATAAAGGCAAATCAAAGTGATAGTCGGTAATGCCGCCATCGTAATACTGCCCATCGGCAACGCCTTCAATTTGGGACACTGGGGCAAGCAACAAAGGAATCGACCCCGTTGCTAACATCACAGCATCGACATTAGCCTCAGTTAATTCAACCTGCTGACTGGGTAAATCGTTGAGTTGCAAAAAGGGAGATGCTGCAGCTTGTTGGCTAAAGACCACACGTTCAAAATGCCAGCCTAAACTCCGACGGCTCACTAAGTTGGTCGCCGCCGCCATCGCCAGCCCCGCCGCAAGCGGAAGCTTTGCCGTTAAACGATTTAAATGTTTAGCTCGGCACACGACGAAATGACTGTGAATATGAGCGTTATTAACGATTTCCCTGCCACCGTTTGCCCCTAAAATGCCCTGCACTACGCCTTTAACTTGCGCACTGACTTCCTGCGGTGTTGGCATATTGTCGTAACGCTGACCAATATAAAAATCCTCTAAGCGGCCATAGGCTATGAGGGGATCTTGCTGCGCCAAACACGCTAAACGCCACGCCCCTGAAGAAGCGCCGAGTGTATAAAGCGGTGTTTGTCTGTCTTTGAAAAACTCAGAAAACAGATACTTATCTAACCCAGCGATACCAAGCCATTTAGGTCCACCAGAGGCGGCAAGTAGCTGGGTAAAATGCTCAGATTTAAGACCTTGTTCTGCCAAGGTCTTAAATGCCGTTGCTCCCGCGAGAAATCGTAACGCTGACAAATCTGTGTTCCTTCAAATCAATGCCATTAAAGCAAAATAACGCATTAAACCACGATGGCGCACGTCAATAAACAATTCATATCATCGACTTAACTCAGTCGCAATGTGCATGCGACAACGTGTATTGTGCCGTACAAAGCCTCAAAAGCACGCAGGTCGATAGTGAGGTTTTCATCAATATATTCAACTGCATTTTAAATATTATTTAGAACACTAGGCTCTGAGTTAGCATATTTACGTCTTAATGTAACAATTGTTACAGTGATAACCTTCTCGGCATCAGATTGTTATTTTATCTGCACACCTAAGTTCGAGTATTGGGTCACAAACATCATTGAGAGGTTTTTATGCGTCTAGCCGTTATCGCATTGGCAGTGTCATCCACATTGGTTATTCCAGCAGTCCAAGCCGTAGAGCAACAAACCGGCTTCGAAAAAATCGAGATCATAGGCTCACGCATAGCACTACGCACGGCAACTGACAGTGTTGCGCCGGTCGATATCATTACTGCCGAACAACTCGAATCAACAGGTATGACCGAAACCGCTAAAGCGCTGCAATTTGCGGCGCCAAGCTATAGCTTCCCATTCTCCTCGGTGACTGACGGTTCAGATGCGGTGCGCCCCGCGAGCTTACGTGGCCTGTCGCCAGACCACACCTTAGTACTCGTAAATGGCAAGCGTCGCCATGGTTCTGCCCTAGTACATTTAAGCGGCACCATGGGAAAAGGCTCCTCTAACGTCGATTTAAATGCGATTCCAATGACAGCGATAAAACGCATTGAAATTCTCCGAGATGGTGCCTCGGCACAATACGGTTCAGATGCGATTGCTGGCGTGATTAACGTGGTACTCAAGGACAGCGATCAAGGGGGTAGCGTCTCGGCGCAAGCCGGACAAACCTACCAAGGTGACGGTGAGCAATGGCGTGTAGGCGTTAACCATGGGATCAGTTTAAGCAATGATGGCTTTGTGAATGTCTCCCTCGAAGCGCATCACAAAGACAGCACAAACCGCGCAGGATTAGATCCACGACAGCAATACCCTAAGTTAGCAGATGGCCCAGCAGATCCGCGCGAAGCGACATTTAACCGTAAGAGCCACCACGTTGGTGATGCCGAATATGATAATGTCGGTTTATTTATCAATGCGGCTCAGCCAATATCTACCGACGGAAAACTGTATGCCTTTGGTGGTATTAGCCAACGTGAAACTAAATCGGGTGCTTTTTACCGTTTAGCTCTCGATGCCCGTAACTTACCCGAAGTGTATCCTGACGGTTTTTTACCGCAAATTAACCCCCAAATTATCGATTCATCTCTTACCCTAGGCTATGAATTCAACCTGAGTGACTGGGATATTGATGCCTCAGTGGGATATGGCAAGAATTCATTTAACTATAATATCGTCAATACCTTAAATGCTTCCTTAGGCCCTGAAACTCCTACCGAGTTCGACGCAGGAACGTTATCGACCCGTGAAGCCAATATCAATTTAGATATTTCCCGTTATTTTGCCTTTATAAACGATTCTGAAATTCTGTTTGCGACCGGTGTTTCATGGCGCCAAAACGGCTATGAAATTGAAGCCGGAGAAGAAGATTCGTATATCAATGGTGGCTATAATGGCAAAGCGGCGGGTAGCCAAGGCTTCACCGGTTTTACCCCTGAGTCTGAGGTTGATGAAACGCGCGATAACACAGGCATTTATGCCGAACTTGAAAACCAATTAACCAACGAGTTTTACTGGGCGGCAGCGCTACGCTACGAAAACTACTCTGACTTTGGCGGCAACACGAGCTGGAAACTCGCGGGTCGTTACGATTTTACCGACAACTTAGCCCTGCGTGGCACTATCAATACAGGCTTTAGAGCGCCGAGCGTACAACAGCTGTACTTCAGCAATATCTCGACGTTATTTAATCCCGATCCAGTGACGGGGCAACTGGTTCCTATTGAATCAGGTACTTTCAACACCTTATCACCAGTAACAAAGGCACTTGGGATTAACGAGCTAGAACCTGAAATATCTCAATCATTTAGTCTCGGTCTTGTTTATACCAATAACGCTGGTCTAGCGGTAACGCTCGACACTTACCAAATAGAGATTGATGACCGCATCATTTTATCTGGCGCTCTAAGACCCGCTGATAGCCCCGCGGTTGCGACCGCACTAGCAGGTACCAATGCTGATTCAGCACGCTTCTTCGTCAATGCCGTCGATAGCCGAACTCGCGGGGTCGATCTTGTTGTTAGCCAAGACTTTGATATTGGCACTTGGGGCGATTTACGGGCGAACTTAGCCTATGCCTATAATAAAACCGAGATCCAAGACATCAATCTGCCGTCTATTTTAGGCGGATTAGAAAAGAAACTCTTTGATAGTATAGAAAGAACCCGCATGACGTCTGCTACGCCGCATAACACGGGCAGTATTGGGCTGACCCATGAACTCGGGGATTTTAAAACCAATATCCGCTTAAACTACTTTGGTGACTATAGTGAAGGTTATTCAACGGGTGATGTGAACTATAGCGATCAGTGGGTGATGGATCTGTCGGTAAGATACGCCGCCACTGATGCGCTAAGCTTTACCGCTGGGGTGCAAAACTTGTTTGATGTGTATCCAGAAAAACGACCAGATAACAATAACTTCAATGGTATCTTCGTATACCCATTAACCAATACCCCCTTCGGCTTTAATGGTGGCTACTACTTCTTAGAAGCCAAATACACTTACTAAACTCGTTTTAGCTAAGTTTAATAATACTTGATGTAGAAACAGGTCATTCAATGGCCTGTTTTTTATGCCGACATGTTTAGACCTGCTTCCAATCGACAAAGCTTATGTCCTAACTGTGGTGATCGGATTATAATCTTTACCATTCGCTCATTTCACTTCCACCATGTCGAGTAGCCGATGATCGTCGATACCTTAAAAAACCGCCATATTTATCAATCCTTAAGCCCTCGGCTTGCGACTGCATTAGAACATCTAGCGACGACCGACTTTAGTCAGCTACCAGTAGGCAATTATCCCCTCGATGGCGACAATATTTTTGTGATAGTGAATGACTATCAAACCAAGCATAAGTCAACAGAACCCTTTGAAGTTCATCAAAAATATATCGATGTGCAATATGTTTTCAGCGGTGAAGAAGAGTTTGGTTACTTGCCACTAGCGGAGCAAACACCCTCGAAACCCTATTTTGAAAAACACGATTACGCCGAGTTTGATTACGAGGCAAACCAAGCCAATGCCTCTTATATCAAACTCAAAGCAGGCATGTTTGCGTTATTTTTCCCCGGTGACATGCATATGCCCGGCACAGGCGATATCGCCACGGCGGTGCGTAAAGTCGTGATAAAAGTGAAGATCTAAACCTTAAGCCATCTTTGTCGAACCTGAGCGTTCGATTTTTAGAGAAATAGCAACTGAAGAGCGCAGTGATATGCGCTTTGGCTATTTCCGATTAAAGCCAAATATTGCTAAAATTGTCACAAATTTAAAGGAGAGTCCCTGAAATGCCCATTTACGTTGTCGGTCACAAGATCCCCGATTCAGATTCAATCTGCGGTGCTATCGCGTTAGCCTATTTAAAAAACCAAATCGGTGAAGAAGCCATTGCCGCACGTTTAGGTGAATTGTCACCCGAAACTGCTTTTATTTTGGAACGTTTCGGCTTCGAAGCACCGGAATACAAAACCAGCTACGCTGGCGAGCAAGTGTATATCGTTGACCATTCAGAACTGACTCAAGCACCGGATGATATCGCCCAAGCGACTATCGTCGGGATTGTCGATCACCACAAGCTAGGCGATCTGACCACAGATACCCCGTTAGAATGCTGGATCCGCCCAGTAGGTTGCAGCAACACAGTGATCAAGATGATGTTCGACTTTTACCAAGTCGCTATCCCTAAAAATATCGCTGGCATCATGATGTGCGCCATTTTGAGCGATACCGTGATTTTCAAATCACCCACTTGCACCACTGCCGACATTCGCTGCGTTGAAGCATTAGCTGAGATCGCCGGCGTTGAAGATTTCAAAGAACTGGGCATGGAAATGTTCAAAGTGAAATCAGCCGTACAAGGCACACCAGCACGCGACCTCGTTATGCGTGACTTTAAAGACTTCAACATGAACGGTAACTTGGTCGGTATCGGCCAGTTAGAAGTGATCGACCTGTCAGTATTTGACGATATCAAGGCCGAGCTAGAAGCCGATATCAAAGCGCTCAAAGTGGAAGGTAACCGCCACAGCGTTTTATTGCTGCTGACTGACATCATGAAAGAAGGTTCAGAGTTGTTGATTGTGTCTGACGATGCGCAGCTGACCCAACGTGCCTACGGTAAAGATACCGTCGATGGCAAAGTGTGGTTAGACGGCGTATTAAGCCGTAAGAAACAAGTAGTACCACAGCTACAAGCAGCATTCGCCTAGACATTATATCGTCGCCGAATCGCAACAGTAATAGCGTATTAAGGCCGGACTCAGTTCGGCCTTTTATATTTTTAAGGCAAAATTGATATCACCTGTGCCTTAGCCTTGCTAATCACTGCAAACGAAAACGGGCATGAAACTTTGCTCATAAATCTATCCAACCAGAGAAGTTGGCGAGTATGATGGCCCAATCATCCCATTGATTTGATCACTTTCATCCATGCCAGAAGCGCTACAACATATCATCACAGAACTCACGCCTTGGCTGCAGCAATATGGGTATGTGCTGCTATTTGTCGCGATTGCTGTCGAGGGTTTTGGCATTCCGGCGCCAGGACAATCCTTATTAATTGTCGCCAGTTTATTAGCCGCTACAGGGCAAATGTCACTGCCATTGGTATTAATCGTCGCTGCTTGCGCTGCACTCTGCGGTAACAGTTTGGGATATTTCATCGGTTGGCGCTTTGGTGATGTGTTGCTTAAGAAGGGCTGGATAAAACCGCAATTGGAAGACAAAATCCATGGCGTTATTGGTCAATATGGCATCGCCGCTTTAGTGCTGAGTCGTTTTGTTGAGGGATTAAAACAATTTATGTTTATCGGCTGCGGTCTCGCTAAAATGCCACTAAAACAATTTGTGATTGGCAATGCTCTCGCCACCAGCATTTGGGTGGCACTCTTTGGATTAGGCCCAGTGTTAATCCGCGATGAAATCGCTCCCATGCTGGCGTTTTACCACCAGCATAAGTACCCCACATGGGCCATGGTCAGCCTAATACTCGCCGCACTAATCACTTTTACTTGGCGCAGGTGGCAAACCAAAAATCCGTAGTAGGCAATTAAGCCTTGCTTACTACTTAAAATAGTTAAGTTACCGTTAGCCACATACTAATTGCGTTTGTTGCTTACAGGCATTTTGAGATTGTTCCGTCGACTCATTGCCTATACAAAAATCTAACCTTATGGTTCTTCTTTCAGAAGTCATTACGTTCGTAGCGGCAGTGGGGACCCAGTTCCATTTTTTTAATATCTGACTTGAGTATTTACCCAGCGATTTTTGAGGAACAGATTTAACGACTTCGATATTTTCGGCCTTACCCGACTCTGAAATATCAAAAGACATGACAGCACAACCAGCAATGCCCGAACGAGCGAGTTCCATTGGATATTGCGGGGCACTTTTATTTTCACGTTCCCAAATAAAACCACTCGTTGGTTTTATATCTGTAACTTGCACATCCGCGTACACATTATGACTTTTTGCAAAACTATAGTTTGATACCGCAAAAATAACCAAGGCGGATAAAATTGAACACTTCATATACACTCCATTGTTTAATGAATTAAAATAATGTCTTATCACTAATTATTTTTTGATTAATAACCACTACCCCTGATAGTACTTAAGTGGTAAATAACGTTAATATACCTAATACTTATTTACTCAAACCAATGACTCTAAATAAAAGTAAGCCAAAATTGATTTCAGTTTGCAAGATAACCTACCGAACTTAGCACGCCATCGCAAGACTTGACGATGAATGTCAAAATATTTGTTTTTGATTTTAATGAGTAAAATAAATTTACTCATTAACCACTTTCTTAAAAAATCGCTTTCGCATTGTTTGGAACACACATTAAAAGCAATTCCAAAACAAGGTTAAGCTATTTAGCACTCAATCACTTTATGCTTTCAGTCTCAACCTTAGGCTGAGGCTCTGCGCCGTCGTTTGGCTTAGCCTCAGGCTTTGATTCCGGCGCTTTAATTGGCGCGGGTGGCGCCTCAGTCGCAGCAGGCTTATCTTGTTCCTGTGATACGTTTGGCTCCTGCAATAGTGCATTAACCTTAGGTGTAGGTGAGCTTTGCTCTTCAGGTAAAGGCTCGACAATAATCACTGGCTCTTGTGGCACAGGCGTTTCACCTTCGGTAGATGTTGCAGCTTCTGACTCTGGCGCTAAGGTGCCGAGATCTTGGTTCGCTGGGCTTTCCACCGCATGTTTAGGTAATTGATTTCGATATAAATCAATCATACGCATCACCTCAGACAAGGCTTTACCATGCTCTGGAGTGAGAATGCCATTGTGCCCAGAGACGATTTCGTCCGACACGGCCAGTACCCATACGGCTTGCATATTGGCATCGGGGCAGGTTTGCACGGTACGACGAGCCTGCAGGCGAGCACGAATTTTCCAGCCTGATTGAGGCAGCGTCATCATACAGCCAGGGATTTGATCGTGCGCCATCAAGGCCGAGGGCATCTTCATTGGCGTGGTGCAATTGCCACCAGAGCATTTGTCGATATCGTGAGTAATAGCCCAAGAGTTCCCTACAGCGCGCTCGCCGTCCTTGATGTAATTGAAGGCTTCTTTCACTGCAAAATCCCCCTTCGATTGCAACACCACCATACTCGGTTTTTGTCTATCTAAGCTCACCAACGTATCTAATGGCTGATACTCTTTAGCAGGTACAGCAGGATTTAACAGTAAGAATAAATTAGGATTATCCTGCTGATTATCAATGGCGGCTTTGATGCGATCTTTACTCGCATGCAAAACAACAGCACCGCCAAGACTATGGCCAATCACAGTGTACCGCAGCAGTTTATGCTGTGTTACTAAGCTATCAAGCTTATCCAGCAGCTGTGATAGACCTAACTGCCCGATACGTTTAGCAACTCGTTTACGCTGTAAAATAGTGGGAAAATCTAAGGGTTCAATCCAACTTTTTGCATCATCTGAGCCATCGATCCAAAAAGGATCATATTTATCGCCCCGCCAGCCAACATACAAACCCAACAAGTTACGCTGGGTATCGGACGCGGCCATTTGCTGATAAAACTGCTCAAAGGCAATAAAGTTTTCATCCTTAGGCTCGGCGCTATGATGCCAGCCATGAACAAAAATCAATAATTCAGGGATCTGTGCAGGCTCTGGATGTAAAATTCGCGTCTCTAAACCTTGCCATTGCCTTTCGTCGTGGGGCTGACCTTTATCATTAAACTCAATCACATGAAAATTTTGCTTAGCGATATCAGGGCCGGGTATGTGGTAAGCCTGATCTGGAATAAAAGGAAGTAGGATGCAAAGTGATAACAACATTAAAAACAGTAACTTGTACTGAGTAAACTTTTTCAGGCTCATTTATAACAACATAATTAACGGCCAGGCTAGGCCAAAATAGACGTGCTGAAAGGGACTAACAGCAAAATTGACGAAATTATACGCTAACGCCATTAACCCAGCTAGTGCCTAAGTTGCTTTTCATCTGAACAGCAACGCTGTTTAACGCCAAGTATCGGGAAGCGTGACTTGGCTCCATAACTCTTGGCACAGCGGCTGACTATTGTGCCAGTCGCCGCCGTTAATCCATTTAACCAGCGTATCCCCCACCTTTGGATATGCAATTGGATTAGGTGATGCCGTTTTAAGCCAGCGCTTAACTATGTTCACATCGAGACTCATCATGCTATCTGCGGCCGCTAAAAGTTGTAACGCCGCCACATTCGATAACTGCTCAAACTGGCCTATCAGTGGTTTGACTAAGAGTTTTTTACCTAAGGTTAATGCCTCGCTGGCAAGCTCAAAGCCTGCATTGCCTATCACACCACCGCAGCTGGCAAGATGTTGCTTAAACCCCTCACGATTAAAACCGTGCCATTTAATGTGCTCAGCAACTTGGCCTTTAGGTTGTTGGCTGTGATATACCAAAAACTGATAATCACTAAAATGAGACAGAAAATGAGCAATCATATCCGCATCTTCAAAAGGCAAATAGACCAAAATCTGATGCGTGTGTTCGAATGGGCTGGCATCCACTTCGACAAAAGGCGGCAAAATAGGGAAGCCAAAATGATGCCAATGACACCCCAGCGCCACATCCACTGGAGCAAAATAATTGAGCAGCATCTCATTAAACCAAGTGCTACCGAGTTTTGGCACCGGATGAGTTAACGCTGCCTGATGGCTAATCCCAATGGATGGCACGCCTTGGCGCCGCGCAGCCCAAGCCGACACAGGTTCAAAGTCGTTGAGTACTAAATCGTAGCAACTGAGATCTAAGGCTTTAATATCTTTAAATAACGACAAGGACAAATTTTGCCGGACAGTTTGTGGCACATTCACGCGCCCGGAGTGCGTCGCAAACGTCATTCCCGCTTGAACGCGATAATCACCAAAGCACTCCATATCGAAAAACTGATCAGACTTGCGTCCCGAAAATAGAAAGTCAACTTCAATATCTTGTTTCATCAATGCTTTAGCCATGACGCGTGCACGACTTAAGTGGCCATTCCCTGTGCCTTGAACTCCGTAGAGTATTCGCATTACGTATCCTTAAACTGATGAGTGAAGGAGAATTCCCACTAATGAAATGATTAACAGGCGCATATTTGAATTAAATCACTGGATTAACCAGCAATACCGACCCAATCCCCAATGAGGCTCCCGCCAGAATATCTAAGGGATAATGCACGCCAAGTGCAATACGTGAGCCCCCTATGCTAAAAGCCCATAAATACGCCACAGGAGCCGCCGCAGGATAGATTTGCGCCACGCTCGTTGCCATCACAAAGGCCGCGGCTGTATGACCAGACGGTAAGCTGAAGCGATCCGATGGTTCAAAACCACTCTCAAATCCCACTAATGCATGGCATGGCCGTGTGCGACGAATACTATTTTTCAATAGTAGATACAGAGGTAACTCAACCAAAAAACTCGCTAACATCAAATTAAATAGAGCCTGTCCTTGAGCGTGCGTCAGCATCAAACCCACAGACAAATATAAATACACATGCCCATCGCCACTCGCTGATACCCGCTTTGCATGGGCATATAAACCATGGTGCTGGGTGAAGCTCACGATATGGCAAAACATTCGCTTATCTAAGTCTGCAACGTAACTCAACATAAAACAGGCTCCTTGCTGGCATACCAGCGAGTTTTACTGCGATGTTAATCTGTGCATTCTCTCGACGACGCTTAGAGTGCTTAGTCTGCAACCAACCGACTCACCAAGGCTCTATTCACGATTGAATTCGTTATTGACTGCTCACGGCTAATTTACTGTTTGCTAATAGTTAAACCTAAATCACATTAGCTAAAGCACTATTAGATAGCTTGAGACTAGGAAAGACCTGTGACGGCTAAGTGACATCTGCTCGAAGGTTTTATGACAAGAAGCATGGCTGAGGTTTTGATCTAGAAGAATTCTAGGGACGTTATGCTGGGGCTAAGGGATTTATTTAAGAATAGCGATAGGACTGAGACAGGTATTGTGTTGCTCTAAACGTTAATCTCAAGAGCAACACAATCCAATAAAACTTAGGCTGCGGCGGGAGTATTTGCCTTAGCACGGTAAATTTTTGTCAAATGGTAAATATTAATACAAGCAACAAACGCATTCATGCCGGCCACAGGCCAAGCAGAAATAAACACCCCATAAACCACAAACAGAGTGCATCCTACAAAATTCAACCATCGCAACCAAATGATATTCTTCATCATTAGAGAGATCGCCACCATTATAGAGGCAAAATAACCAATAATTTCAATCGTATTTACAGATTCCATAGGCACCTCTCGAAGGCCCTCTACCGTCCATAAGCGTAACGGGGGGTCCATGCCCCTAAAGCAAATTAAGTTAAGTAAGTTAATTTAAACTTGGGATATAATACCAAAGCGCGCAACAGAGTTGTAATAAAAAACCGTTATTTAATGACCGATATCAAGTTTTACCGAATAAATTCTATAGTGTGACGAAGATTTACTACAGATGTGTTAACAGCCAAGTGGCAACAATACCGTGATTGATAACACTTTTCTTTTCAATAATCCCTTTTATACTGGCGTAAACTCGCTAAACTGTACGCAACGCGGATCAATAGGAGTGTAAATATGGAATACAACACCTCAGAACTATGTGACATGTACTTAGATGTCGTAGATGTAGTCGAGCCCATGTTCAGTAACTACGGTGGTTGTAGCTCTTTTGGCGGTTCTATTAGCACCATCAAGTGCTTTGAAGACAACGGCCTAATTACCGAAGTCCTACAAGAGGATGGCCAAGGTAAAGTCTTACTCATTGATGGCGGTGGCTCATTACGCCGTGCGCTGATCGATGGTGCTATCGCTGAACTTGCGGTTAGCAACAACTGGGAAGGCATTATCGTTTACGGTTCTGTACGCGATGTGGATGCATTGGAAGAATTAGACATTGGTATTCAAGCCCTTGCCTCTATTCCAGTGGGTGCTGATGGCAATTCAGTGGGCGAAGTGGAAATTCCAGTCAATTTTGGCGGTGTGACTTTCTTACCCGGCGATCACATTTATGCTGATAACACAGGCGTGATTTTATCACCTGAACCACTCGACATTGAGTAATCTCACTCTTCAGTCAAGAAAGCCAGCTAAGCTGGCTTTTTTATTCACTATTTTCAGCGCTTCCCCATTGAATCATCGCCCCACTCTGGCCACAATAGCTCGACTCTGGCCGAATAAGAATATCAATCTATGCCTGAATTTATTCCTTTTACCCATACCGATATCGCCTCACTCGTCAGCACAAGAACGGGCGAAACTAAGCTAGGCCAATGCGTCCATCTGGCCAATCACGAACACACGTTAGAGACCATACTCGCGACTGCAAAAGCCCACGGGGCAAGCTTTGCCATTATCGGCGTTGGCGAAGATATCGGCCCACGTGCCAATTTAGGCCGCGGCGGTGCAACCGATGCGTTCACAACCAGTATGCGCCAATGGCTCAATTTACAATCCAATCGTTTTCTTTCTGGCGCCGAATGCCTAGTGTTAGGCCAAGTGAACACCGCCGATCTGCAGCAACAAACTACGAGAAATACAACAGCTAACAGTGACGTCACCTTAGATGAATTACGCGATGCAGTGGAACAACTCGATGAGCGCGTGATCCGTATCGTCAGTGCTATTTTAAAAGCGGGTTTAGAACCCATACTCATCGGCGGCGGCCACAACAATGCCTATGGTTTGTTGATGGCAACCTACGGCCACTACCAACGCCAAGTCGCCGCGGTGAATCTCGACCCTCATTCGGATTTTCGTTTGCTTGAAGGCCGTCACAGCGGCAATGGTTTTAGTTATGCAGCCGATCGCGGCGCCTTAGGTTGCTACCATGTACTGGGTTTACACGAGTTAAAAAACAGCGAAGCAAACCTAAGCCAACTCAGCGAATTTGGGGGCACTTGGCATAGCTTGCAACAAATTTGGGTTCGCCGTGAAATCAGCCTTAGCCAAGCTTTACTTGAAATCGCCGCCAAACTAAATGACACAGGTTTACCCGTAGGATTAGAACTTGACGTCGATGCTATCGCTAAAATGCCCAGTAGCGCTTCAACTGCTGCAGGTGTGCCATTGCTCGATGCGGCGCATTATGTCAGTTATATCGCTCGCCACTGTCCATGTGCTTATTTGCATTTAGCCGAGGCTGCGCCAAGTTGCCACGAAGCTGGGATTGAAGCCGGATTCAGGGATGTTGGCCAAAGCCTAAGCGAGCTTATCTACGCTTATGTGCAGGCTCGCATGCAATTTTTGGCACAATGAATATAACCAGTTGCACCCAACTGGGCGCTAAGCTATTCACCAAATCCTGATATTGTGGTCTAATGCCAGTCCATTTTACGTGGTCGCTAAGCACTTAATCCTACGACTGTTCAGGAGTGCCTCAAGCTAAGGCATTGCAGTTAGTTTACTAGCTCGATCACAGAGTGATAGATCAAAGATTCAGCAAATGCAGGCGATGGCTTACACTCGCAACTAATACATTGCAAAACAATAGGAACACATTGATGTCTGAGGGCGAATCTAAAAGTACCCATTTTGGTTACAAAACCGTAGAGGCCGATAAAAAGGCTGAACTCGTTGCCGGCGTGTTTCATTCTGTTGCCGCTAAGTACGACATAATGAATGATGTGATGTCCTTCGGCATTCACCGTTTTTGGAAACGTTACACCATTGAAGTCTCTGGCGCCCGCCCTGGCATGAAAGTGCTCGATTTGGCCGGCGGTACAGGCGACTTAACCGCAAAATTCTCTCATTTAGTGGGCGATAAAGGTGAAGTGGTTTTAGCTGACATTAACGATTCCATGTTAAAAGTCGGGCGCACTAAGTTGCGCGACAAGGGCATAGTCAACAATGTCAGTTATGTGCAAGCCAACGCCGAAGCACTGCCGTTTCCCGATAACCACTTCGACATTATTACCATCGCCTTTGGTCTGCGTAACGTGACCGATAAAGATGCGGCGCTGCGTTCAATGAATCGCGTACTTAAGCCCGGTGGCAAGTTATTAGTGCTGGAGTTCTCTAAGCCTCAGCATGAAATCATGCGTAAAGTGTATGATTTATATAGCTTCAAAGTCTTACCTAAGATGGGCGAGCTCATCACTAAAGATGCCGACAGCTACGAGTATCTGGCTGAATCGATCCGCATGCACCCAGATCAAGACACATTAAAACAAATGATGGTTGATGCAGGCTTTGAACAAGTCGACTACACCAACATGACCGACGGCATTGTCGCATTGCACCGTGGTTATAAATTCTAATGATGCCGCAAGAAGTTGTGCTGCTTGCCTGCGCCGCAATTGAAACGGGTCTGAAAAAACTTCAGGCCCAAGCGGGCGACGATTATTCGCGCCAGCGCCAGTTGCATGGCAAAGTGTTTCGTATCCAATTATCGCAGCTCAGCTGGCCATTCTATTTAGTGTTTGCCAAAGAGATCCAAGTACTGAGCCGCTATGAAGGCGATGTCGATGTCAGTCTACATGCCGATGCGACGACGCTTTATCGCGTATCCGAAGGCGTAAACCTGACTGAACTAATCAAGCAAGATAAACTCAAGCTTGAGGGCGATCTCAATTTATTACAAAGCTTTAGCCAATATCTACGCAGTATCGAGTTTGACTTTGCCGAGCCAGTTTCCCGTTATTTAGGTGATGGCCCCACTCACAAACTCATCTGTTCTAGCCATCAGGTAAAAGACTTTGCACTCGAAGTGTTGCGTAAAACCCGCTCCCACTTAGGGCAACTCGCAGTTGAAGAGTATCGCCTCGCACCGCACCCAATTGAGTTAATGCACTTTCGCGATCAAATGGATGATTTAGTTGCCGACACTCGCGCGATTGAACAACGGATTGCCCAATTAAGAGACCAAATTAAGCCATGACCTTTGCCAGTATCCGCCGCGGTTACCACGTCATCAAGACCTTGCTTCAGTACGGGTTAGATGACGTATTGCCGCCAAAGATGACACCTTGGTACTTTAAACTCGCCCGGAACAGCCTATTCTGGATCCGCAATAAGCATAAAAATAAGCCCGGTGGCGAACGCTTAAAATTGGCGATGCAGGAACTCGGCCCCGTTTATATCAAGCTTGGGCAAATGCTCTCAACCCGCCGCGATTTACTCAGCGATGAATGGGCCAGTGAATTGGCCATGCTACAAGACAAAGTGCCGCCCTTTGATGGTGCACTTGCCCGCCAAGCGATTGAAGCTGAGCTAAAAGCGCCGATTGAATCCCTATTCGATGACTTTAATGAAACGCCACTGGCCTCAGCCTCTATTTCTCAGGTGCATACCGCGACCTTAAAATCTAACGGCAAAGACGTCGTACTTAAGGTGCTACGCCCGAATGTAGAAACCAAGATTCAAGCCGATCTGCAGTTAATGTCGCAAACTGCCAAACTGATTGAATACCTCCTCGGTGAAGGTAACCGACTGCGCCCTGCTGAAGTGATCGAAGATTACCGCGTGACCATTTTAGGCGAGTTAAACCTTAAGCTCGAAGCCTTAAACGCAGTCAAGCTACGCAACAACTTCCTCAACTCAGATGCGCTCTATGTGCCTTATGTGTATGAAGAGTTTTGCTATCCACGCCTGATGGTGATGGAACGTATTTACGGTATTTCTGTCTCGGATATTGTCGCCCTTAAAGCGCAAGGTACCAACTTTAAGTTATTGGCCGAGCGAGGTGTTGAATTATTTTTTACCCAAGTATTCCGCGATAACTTTTTCCACGCCGACATGCATCCGGGCAATATCTTTATTTCCCGCGATCATCCTGAGAACCCATACTACATTGGGCTCGACTGCGGCATCATGGGCACACTCAGCGAAGTCGATAAGCGCTATCTCGCCGAAAATTTCCTCGCCTTCTTTAATCGCGATTATCACAGAATCGCCCAGCTCTATATTGAGTCTGGCTGGGTATCGGAAAAAACCGATCTACAAGCTTTCGAACAGGCCATCAAAGTGGTGTGTGAACCTATGTTCAACAAGCCGCTCGACGAGATCTCCTTTGGTCATGTGTTACTGGAATTATTCCGCACTGCGCGCCACTTCGATATCGTGGTGCAACCGCAATTGGTATTGTTGGAAAAAACCTTACTCTACATCGAAGGCTTAGGCCGTCAGCTGTATCCGCAGTTGGATTTATGGCAAACCGCCAAACCCTTTTTAGAGCAGTGGATGGCCGACCAAGTCGGTCCTAAAGCTATGTTTAAAAAGGTATCCACAAAACTGCCATATTGGGCTGATAAACTACCTGAATTCCCTGAACTAATTTACGATAATCTTAAGTTAGGCAGGAAATTGCTGAGTTCTCAGCAACAAATGCTAGATAAGTATTTGAAATATCAGCAGCAGGCACATAAGAGTAACTACTTGCTTATCACTTCTGCCGTTTTATTGATCTGTGGCACGTTATTGATTAATAGAGACGCTACACTATGGACCCCTTATGTTTGTCTAATTTCAGGCATGATATTGTGGTTTGTAGGATGGCGATCTAGGCCAAAGAATCGCAAATTTTAGCTAGCACTAATTAATCAGAGGTTCATAATAGAACCGATATCAATTAAGAGGATACCTTCATGGGTGGTATTAGTATTTGGCAACTGCTTATCGTTGCGTTAATCGTTGTCTTGTTGTTTGGAACTAAGAAATTACGCTCTTTGGGTGGTGATTTAGGTGGTGCGGTTAAAGGCTTCAAAAACGCCATGTCTTCAGAAGAAGACAAGAAGGCATTAGAAGACACCGAAGCGGCTAAAACAGCGCAAACAACTCAACAGGCGACTGAAAAGAAACCTGAGTCTAACAAAGAACAGGCGTAACTCTTTATGTTTGACGGTATCGGCTTTATGGAGCTGCTGCTGGTCGGTGTTTTGGGGCTAGTGGTTCTTGGCCCCGAACGTCTACCGGTTGCGGTGCGTTCGGTAACGAGTTGGATCCGTGCGATGAAACGCATGGCTAACTCGGTAAAAGAAGAACTTGAGCAGGAGCTGAAGATCGAGCAGTTGCATGCCGATCTTAAAAAAGCCGAGAGCAAAGGTTTATCTAACCTCTCACCTGAACTCAAAGAGTCTATTGAGCAACTAAAGCAAGCAGCGCAGTCAGTGAACCGCCCTTATCAGGTTCAGGATCCGTCAAAAGACACCCCTGCGCCTGAGAATCAAATTCACACTCCTGCTCAAGTGAATCCAGTTCAAGCTAGCCAAACTAATCCAACAGCCACTGTAGAGGCGAGTCAAACATCGGCTTCTCCCGCTACTTCAAGTGAGCCATCTCAGGGCGTGGATACCAGTTCTAACCCGAAAGCCAACGGATAATTCATGTCGCAACAGCAGCCACTTATCAGCCATTTGCTTGAACTTAGGTCCAAGCTGCTAAAATCCATTGCCAGTGTGTTATTAGTGTTCATTTGTAGTGCGTACTGGGCAAATGATATCTACCACTATATGGCAATACCTTTAATGCAGTCTTTACCTCTTGGTGGCAGCATGATTGCGACGGATGTCGCTGCACCATTTTTTGCACCTTTCAAACTAACCCTCGTTTTATCATTTTTTGTGGCAGTGCCCTACGTGTTATTTCAAATTTGGTCCTTCGTGGCACCGGGTTTATATAAACATGAAAAACGCCTAGTGATGCCACTACTATTTAGCAGTACCTTATTGTTTTATCTCGGTATTGTCTTTGCATATTATCTTGTATTCCCTGTTGTTTTTGGTTTTTTTGCTAACAATGCGCCTGAGGGAGTTCAAGTTGCGACAGACATTACCAGTTACCTTAACTTTATTCTAAAGCTGTTCTTTGCCTTTGGTCTATCCTTTGAAATCCCCATTGCCGTTGTTTTACTCTGCTGGTCAGGTGTCACTACACCTGAAGATCTCAAGCAAAAACGTCCTTATATCATAGTGGGCGCCTTTGTCGTCGGCATGCTATTAACCCCACCAGATGTGATTTCCCAGACTATGCTTGCTGTACCAATGCTGTTATTGTTCGAAGGCGGTTTATTAGCGGCTCGTTTCTACAGCAAACCAGATGACGAGTCAGACGAAGATACTGAACAAACAAACGACTAACGTCCTCGACGGCGTTAGGGGAATAATATAATAAGGAACATTCTCATGCGCTTAACTCTTATCACGGCAGCGATCATGCTTGTATCTGTCCAAGCAAATGCCAGCATTGAACAACAATTAACCCAATGTGCAGCAACCGCCGATAAACTCGACCGCTTGATTTGCTATGACAAGCTAGCAGAAAGCGTAAAAGCTGACACCATTAGCACTCAAGCTATACCGGCTACAGTAGCAACAGTTGCAGTCCCTACGACTGCAGCAGCGATAGTGGCAACCGCACCCCAAGCGCCAACGGCAAAAATTGCCGATGACTTTGGGATGGAAGCCAAGCGTGTTCAAGAAAATACTGTCGATAAGATTTATTTAGAGATTCAATCTATAGCTGAAGATGCCTACGGAGACATTAAAGTGACTTTCACTAACGGTCAGGTATGGAAACAAACTGATGGCCGTAAGTACAATGTTAAGCAAGGTGAAACTGTCTATATTGAAAAAGCCGCTTTAGGTTCTTTTTTAATGGGTACCGATGATCGCAATGCCAAGGTTCGGGTAAAACGCCTAAAATAATGCCCTCATACATAGATATCGCTGTCAATTTACTTGGCAGCGCACTCGAACAAGATACTGTATCGATAATACAAGCGGCGGCGGACCAAGGGGTTTCGCCGTTAATTGTTATTGGCAGCGATTTAACTGAAAGTGCGGCAGCTATTGCTGTATGCGAGCAATATCCTAACCAACTTTATTGCACTGCTGGTGTGCATCCCCACCATGCCAGTGGTTGGCATGATGGCTCAAACGCTCGACAAGCTGAACTCTGTCACGCACCGCAAGTGGTTGCCGTTGGCGAATGTGGTTTAGACTACAATCGTGATTTCTCCCCGAGACCTATCCAGCGCCAAGCTTTTATTGCCCAACTCGCCTTAGCCGTTGAACTTCAAATGCCCGTACTGATGCACGAGCGCGATGCCCACGAAGACTTTATCGCAATCCTGCGTGAATATCGACCTCAGCTTAATGGTGCGCTTTTACATTGTTTCACAGGCACTCACGCACAGATGGAAGCCTATATTGACCTCGATTTACACTTAGGCATAACAGGTTGGGTCTGTGATGAAAGACGCGGCCAAGAACTAGCGCAACTCGTCCCCTTTATTCCGCAGAATCGCATTTTAATCGAGACAGATAGCCCTTACCTACTCCCCCGTAGTATGCGACCTAAGCCTAAATCGAGCAAAAACAAGCCCGAATACCTTCCTTATATCGCAAATTATATTGCAAACCTACGCGGAGAGGATGCGGATGAGTTTGCAAAACGTTGCTACCAAAATAGCTTAGCGTTTTTTAATTTGGATCGAATCCATGCTTAACAAAAACATGCCACTCATATTCTTGATGTGGCTATGGATATGCCCAACACAGGCCTTGGCAACCCTATTGAGCATTGACGAGTCAACCACGACGCCTTTAAACCTTACGCCTTGGTTAATGGTCAGCCACCCTACACCAGCAAAAGAACTGGCCGAAATACAAGCTTTGCCAAAAACTGATTGGCATAACTTTACCAATAAAGACATTCAAAAACTCAGCGGCCATGATTTTTGGCTCAGTTTCAGCTTAACCAGCCCTGACGAAACACTTTCGCGCATTTTAGCGCTAGATAACCCTTTGTTAGACAAGGTAACTATCTACCATTTAGTCAATAATAAACTCATGAATACTGTGCTGATGGGTGATATATTCCCCTATGAGGATCGACCATTCTTGAGTAATATTTTCCTATATCCTTTCAAGATCAACACAGATGACTCCCATACTTTCTATCTGCATATTCAAACTGAAGGTAGTGCTGCAGTACCATTAAACCTATGGTCTTCTAATGACTTAGCTCAAATTGCCGAATCTACCGCCGTTGAGCATGGATTCCAACTTGGTGTACTTGCCGCAATTGGCATTTTTAGCCTTTTTATCGCCATAGCATCGGGCTCATTCAGCTACAGCTATTACTCTGGCTATGTCCTTAGCATGACCTTACTCGTTGCCACGATTAACGGTTTTGCCTTCCGATTCCTCTGGCCAGACTGGCCGCTATTGCAGCAAGTTATGGTGCCGTTTTTACTGCCAATCGTTATGGCATTTGCGTTAATGTTTACTGAAAAAATATTACAGCTCAAATATTTAAACCGCCGTATGTTACTCACTTGTCGCTATAGTGCTGTGTATATCCTCTGTGTGGGACTTACCACACCTTTCATCCAATATGGTACAGCGTTATATATTGAGATCATTTCAGTTGCTGTACTCAGCTTAGTCCTCATGGTCTTTGCCATTACTCAGGCTATCAATGGCCATAAACTGGCACGTATGTACACTATTGGCTGGGTGAGTATGCTGACTGGCGCTTGCATCAGTAGCTTGCTATATCTCAGCGTGATTGACCTCAATTTAAAACCGCAAACACCTGTCATGCTCGGCCTGACATTTGAAATCATCTTTATGTCTTTGGTACTTGCCATTCGTTATAACGATGAGCGTAAAGCTAAACTGCGTATCCAGCAAGAAGCCTTGAAACAAGCACAAAAAATTCGTAGTGCGCGGGAAGAAGCCCTAAAAGCGGAAGCCGAGAGCAATGAGAAACTCGAACAAATGGTGCAAGAGCGGACTTTAGAACTGGAAATCACCCTCAGAGAATTGCATGAGGTGAATCAAAAGCTCACAGAACAAAGTACTATCGACAGTTTAACTGGGGTCAAAAACCGCAGTGCCTTTGATAAACGTTTAATCGCTGAAAGCCGGATCAGTCGCAGGCAAGAAACTCCCATAGCACTGTTAATGCTTGATATTGATCGCTTCAAGCTGATCAACGACAGATTCGGTCATCTTGCAGGCGATCAAGCATTACGTACAATAGCTCAAACATTACAGCAGCATTTAAAACGGCCAACGGATCTAGTGTCACGTTTTGGGGGGGAGGAATTTGCTATCATCCTTCCTAATACAACTGCAGAAGGTGCTCTCCAAGTTGCTGAAACAATAAGAGACGCTGTTGCCTCTATTCATTTTGAATGGGAAGGTGAAGCGATACCTTTGACTATCAGTATCGGAGTCAGTGCCGATATAGTGACCCACGATCAACACAGTACTAAATTACTAGAACAAGCAGATAAAGCCCTCTACCAAGCAAAAAATGGTGGACGTAATCAAGTCAGCTTGTATTTGTCGGATCAAGCAAGACCAGTACCTAATTAGGAGTCAAATGTGAATATCATTACCAGTGCCTTCCCTCAGCGTAGAATGCGCCGCATGCGTAAACATGATTTTAGCCGTCGCCTCATGGCCGAAAATCATCTAACGGTCAATGACTTGATTTACCCAATGTTTATTCTAGAAGGCACTAATCGCAGTGAAAAAATAGCCTCTATGCCCGGTGTTGAACGCTACTCGATAGACTTGCTACTGAAAGAAGCTGAAGAACTGGTTGAGTTAGGTATCCCATTGATCGCACTTTTCCCTGTGACACCTGCAGAGAAAAAAACATTAATGGCAGAAGAAGCCTATAACGCTGATGCCCTAGTGCAACGTGCAGTGCGTGAGCTAAAAAAAGCCTTTCCACAGCTCGGCATCATGACTGACGTGGCACTAGATCCTTTCACCACTCACGGTCAAGACGGCATCATAGACGAAACGGGTTATATCCTTAACGATATCACCACCGAGATTTTAGTGAAGCAAGCACTGTCACACGCCGATGCTGGAGCTGACATCATTGCACCATCGGACATGATGGATGGCCGTATTGGCGCGATTCGCCAAGCATTAGAAGCGGCAGGGCACGTCAACACCCAAATCATGGCTTACTCGGCAAAATACTCTTCAAACTACTACGGTCCATTCCGTGATGCCGTAGGCTCAGCGGGTAACCTCAAAGGTGGCAATAAGCATAGCTATCAAATGGATCCAGCGAACAGTGACGAAGCTTTGCATGAAGTCGCACTCGATATCCAAGAAGGAGCTGATATGGTGATGGTTAAGCCAGGTATGCCGTATTTAGATATAGTGCATCGCGTTAAAACTGAACTTGCAGTACCAACATTCGCCTATCAAGTCAGTGGTGAATACGCCATGCATATGGCTGCAATCCAGAATGGATGGTTAGCCGAAAAAGCCATCGTCATGGAATCCCTCCTTTGCTTTAAACGTGCAGGCGCAGACGGTATTTTAACTTACTTCGCTAAACGTGCTGCCCAGTGGCTTAAGGAAGCTTAAGCAACCTAATGCTAAGGAACCACCTCAAAGCAGCCTTCTGGCTGCTTTTTTTATCGATGAATAGTGCAAAAATCTGGAAGTAAAGCTTGTGTATTGAGGGGAAGAAAAGACTCGCCAACAAAGCTAATAGCAATACTTACAGTCGGCAGCATTACTATTAGTGCAAATAATGTTACAGATTATAAAAGCAAAAAAGCCAGCTTATTCAGCTGGCTTGGTTGCATCTCAACGAGATAATTAGGCGCTTGGCGATGACCTACTCTCACATGGGGAGACCCCACACTACCATTGGCGCGTTTGCGTTTCACTTCTGAGTTCGGGATGGGATCAGGTGGTTCCACAAGGCTATTGTCACCAAGCAAATTCTTTATTCTAGGATTAAACACTAGATTGTAATGGTGCTGATACCCAGAATCGAACTGGGGACCTCATCCTTACCAAGGATGCGCTCTACCGACTGAGCCATATCAGCAATTCTATACTAATCAATTAAGATTATTTAAATTAGGTGCTTGGCGATGACCTACTCTCACATGGGGAGACCCCACACTACCATCGGCGCGTTTGCGTTTCACTTCTGAGTTCGGGATGGGATCAGGTGGTTCCACAAGGCTATTGTCACCAAGCAAATTCTGTTTATTACCGTGTCCATCTCTGGCTCACGTTAATAATAATTCGGAAAGCTGATTTGCTTTGTTTGAGTTCAAACTTTATCAAGTGTCGATATTCTGTCTAAGGCTTCTTTGTAAAACCCATCTG